>JBCCLQ010000004.1:0-27005 GCA_039026795.1 Pseudomonadota bacterium | reverse complement strand
GCCATGGATCGCCAAAAAGTCGCTGATAGCGTATCCGACTGGATGCGCGAAAAAGATTGATTTTTTGCTGCCGTGCCGCGTGAAATTGGCGGAATTTGTGCTATATTAATATTATAGATCAAGAATTTAGGAGATTTCGCCCATGCCAGTCTACTCAGCGCCTATAGACAATATTCGCTTTGTTTTACATGAGGTTTTGGGAGCCGAGAGCTTGTCCGAGCTTCCTGCTTATGAGGACACGGCCAGTGCCGACCTGATGGACCAAATTATCGAAGAAGGCGCGAAATTGTGCGAAGAAGTCCTGTTCCCCATCAATCAAAGTGGTGATCAAGAAGGTTGCACATACGAAAACGGCGTGGTGCGCACACCAAAGGGATTCAAGGAAGCCTATGATATGTTTGCCGATGGCGGCTGGTGCGGTGTGTCAGCCGACCCGGACTATGGCGGTATGGGTTTGCCGATGTTGGTCAATACGGTCATGCAGGAAATGATCTGCGCTGCTAATATGTCGTTCGGCATGTATCCGGGTTTAAGCCAGGGCGCTTATGAAGCCTTACATGTTTTCGGCAGTGATGAACAAAAAGACACATATTTACCGAAGCTGGTATCAGGCGAGTGGTCAGGTACCATGTGCTTAACTGAACCGCATTGTGGAACCGATTTGGGATTGATTAAAACCAAAGCAGACCCGCAAGGTGATGGATCTTATCATATCAGTGGAACAAAGATTTTTATCTCAGCCGGTGAGCATGACCTCACGGAAAACATCATACATTTGGTATTAGCCAAATTACCTGATGCACCGGAAGGTGTAAAAGGTATCTCTCTTTTTGTGGTGCCGAAATTCCTACCTAAAGAGGATGGAAGCGTTGGGCCACGTAATGGCGTAATGTGCGGATCAATCGAACACAAAATGGGCATTCATGCGAATTCCACATGTGTGATGAATTTTGATGAAGCCACAGGCTGGTTGGTTGGCGATCCGCATAAAGGTCTGAAAGCGATGTTCACCATGATGAACGCAGCGCGCTTGGGTGTTGGTATGCAAGGGTTAGGGATTGCTGAAGTCGCCTATCAGAACGGTTTGGCCTATGCCAAAGATCGTTTGCAAATGCGCGCACTGGACGGCACAAAAGCCCCGGAAAAACCCGCTGATCCGATTATTGTACACCCTGATGTCCGGCGCATGTTGCTGAAATCCAAAGCGTTTTGTGAAGGGGCACGTGCGCTGTCGTATTGGACAGGTATGATGCTGGATGTTTCTATGAAACATCCTGATGAAAAAAAACGTCAGGAAGCTGATGATCTGGTTGCGCTTCTCACACCCATTGTGAAGGCGTATCAAACCGATATGGGATTTGAAATTGCGAACGAAGCCATACAAACACATGGTGGGCACGGTTATATTTGGGAATATGGTGTGGAACAATATGCGCGTGATGCCCGTATCGCCCAGATTTATGAGGGCACGAACGGGATTCAGGCGCTTGATCTGGTGGGGCGTAAAATGGGTGCGAACATGGGCCGCTATTTACGCCGTTTCTTCCATCCTGTGTCCGAATTCATTGAAGACAACCAATCGAATAAGGATATGCAGGAATTTATTTTCCCATTGGCCAAGGCCTTTGCAAAGCTTCAGCAATCTACGGCTACAATTGCACAGAAGGGCTTAAAAGATCCAACCGAAGCTGGTGCCGCATCTTCCGATTACTTGCGTCAGTTTGCACTTGTGGCGCTTGCTTATATGTGGGCGCAAATGGCCAAGGTGGCGATGGAGAAGAAGCCAGAAGCCAACGGTAAGGCTGATTTCTATGAATCTAAAATCCAGACAGCACGTTTCTTTATGGAACGTATGCTGCCTGAGGCCGATGCCCGCTTTAAGATGGTCATGGCCGGCGCGGCATCCATGATGGCTGTGGATGAAGACGCGTTTTAAGGGTAAAAATCACCTGAAATCCTTTTTTCTAAGGTATTCTTTTCAAAAGTAGGAATTACACAAGGGCATTTCATGCTCGATGCCTCACAAGCAGATTCAGCGCAGTTAAGCGCTCCCCCTACAGTTGGCCGAAAATCTCAACTCGGCCAAACTAAAAAGCCTTTTGTTGCTTTTTGCTGGGGTACAGGCGGCCCTGCCGTAAATGACTACATGCGCAGAATGGAATGGCTGGAAAGTCATTTTGAAGTTGCATATCACGACATATCAGATTTAACGTTAGGTGTATCTGCCGGCGCTTTAGCCGGATTAGCCGGGCACATGCCTGACCCGAAAACTGGACAGGTGCCACCTGCTTGTCAATCAAAAATAAAAGTTGCCAAGGCCTCTCAAATATTGATGAGGCCTTCTTTATATTTCAGAGAGCTTCGGCTTTTATCTAGCCGGTTATCACGTGATTACTTTCAAGCAGCTTGGGGTGATCAGCCACTATCTGCCGCAAAATCAAATATTGGAGTTTACACCGCATCTTCAAGAAAGAAAAGAGGCGTAAGAACTCACATTCTAAAAAGCTATGCGCCTTTTAAAGAGGGGGGTCAAGATTTTAGACACGTACCAGCATTTAGAGCGGCAGCTGCGACTAAGGCAATTCCTTATGCGTGCAGGCCTGAAAAAATAGATGGATTTAATATGTATGATCCCGCTGGGATAAAGGCTTTACCGTTTTATAAAACAATAACGCAAGCCTTAAAAATGGCCGAACCTGGACAGCTTGTTAAAGTAGTGGTCATGACACCTGGAAATGATGATAATCAAGTTCCATGGCTTACACGAAGAGTTTTTTCCCGCTCTCCTCGTACACAAATTGAAATTGAAATAGCAAAAGTATGCGAAAAATTCTCAAAAGACAAATACCCTCATCTTGAAATTATTATTGTGGACCCGCATGCACCTTCAATCATAGGAAGAGGTTTTCCACGTATACTCGATCTCTCTGAAGAAGCAATTAGTTTTTCTCATCATTTGGGTATAGCGGCTATGGAACAATGCAAAGTAGCTTTTGAAAATCTGAAAGCCCAAAGGGGATTATCTTGCGCTCATGTTTAGAAAATTTGTATATATTTCTTTATGATCATACTTAAATCATTGGATGAGTTTTTGGAATGGCGAGCGGAGATCGGTGAGCAGACGCTTGGTCTTGTTCCGACTATGGGCGCCTTGCATGACGGGCATTTATCGCTTGTGGAAGCATCACTTCAGAAAAGTGACGTAACACTTGCTTATATCTTTGTGAACCCTGCACAGTTTGCCGCGCATGAGGATTTGGATACTTATCCGCAAACGCTCGATGCTGATATTGAAAAACTCAAAACAACAGGCTGTGACGCGCTCTGGATACCATCTGCTGAGGATATTTATCCGGGTGGAGATATGAGCAGTGATATAGAGCCTGCTAGTGTTGCTTATCCTTTGGAAGGTGAGCATCGACCCCATTTCTTTAAAGGTGTGGTGAATGTGCTTTCCCGATTTTTTGATCATGTGAAACCAGATTTTGTGTTCATGGGTGAAAAAGACTATCAGCAGCTTTTGGTCGTGCAGCATATGGTGAAGGAGTACGAGATAGATATTGAGATTATTGGTGTTCCGACAGTCCGCGATGATAACGGTCTTGCACTCTCATCCCGGAACGCATATTTGAATGAGAGTGAATATGATGTAGCCATTCATCTAAATCGTATTCTATTTGTGATGGCTGAAAAGATTCGTTCTGGCCAAGATGTAAAAATTGTAAAAGCCGATGCTTTAGTCGATTTACAAAACGCTGGATTTGATAAAATTGATTATTGTGCGATCCGCGATGCGCACAACTTACAACACGCTACGCACGGCTCCTTAAGAATATTAGCGGCCGTAATAATTGGTCAGACACGGCTTATTGATAATGTGCCTGTATAAGTATAAGTTATTGATAAATAAGAAAAGGAATCCTCAATGTCTCTGGAAAGCGTAACCGAACAAATCAAAAGTAAAATCGATATGGCCGCTGGTTTTGATGCCAAAGTGAAATTTGACTTCGGTGATGATGGTCTTATTTTTGTCGATGCAACTGAATCGCCTGCTACTGTTTCTCACGATGATGAAGAAGCAGATTGTACGCTGAAATGTTCTATTGATACGTTTCAAGGCTTCATGGATGGAACAGAAGACCCGAACATCGCTTTTATGATGGGCAAACTCAAAGTTGAGGGCTCCGTGGGTATTGCCATGAAGCTCAACAGTATTTTAGAAGATTAAAATTTATAGTTTAATCCAAGCGCTACTATTCCAACGCTTCCTTCTGTGTCGGCACTAACAGTATTCTGCACAACGGGGCTGAAAGCATTATTTCGTTGCACATTTATACTTTCTTCACTGATAAAGATATAAGTCGCGGCAAAATCAATATCAATTTTCTCATTTAATGCATACGTCCCACCAGTTGAAAGCCATGTGCGATCTCCGTCCGGTGTGCGCGATGTTCTGAACTGATCCGTTGTTGGCGTAGCATCATACTGAGCGCCTGCTCTTAATGTTAAATCATCACTAAAATCGTATTCTGCACCTACAGCAAATGCCCATGTTGTCTGATAGTTTTGCACAACAGAGCTAACCACATCTCCCGGATTTCTTGTTATAGCACCCCCCAATACACTGAAGGTTTCGTCTGTGATTGCTGTGATATCTTGAAAGTTATTCCATCCAAACCACGTGGCTTGCCCCATAACTTTCCATTTATCGTTTAATTCATGTGAAATACCAAAAGTAGCAATATCGGGTAAATCCAGATCTGCACGACCATCAACATTGAAATCTGCGTTTGTTGTCCCCCTTGCAGATACAGTACCTTCCAGTTCATGACTTATTGCAGATCTGTAACTTGCACCAAATGTTGTACTTTCCCAAGGTTGATACATAATTCCGATGTTATAGCCTGCGGAAATGTCATCACCTTCTAATGTGCTAACTCCCTCTGTTGCACCACCAAAGGCGGCGCTTGTTAATTCAGCGTCTGCGTATTGAATATTTAAGCCTGCCCCAATTGATAATTTTTCATTCACTTTAAATGCAACGGATGGAGCTATATCAATGGTTAGCAATTCAGTATCAAGAGAATCATATCTTCCAAACCAGTCATCTTTATACTCATTCGCCAATCCAAACGGGGCGGTTACACCTATACCCGCCCACCACTGGTCGCTGATTTGGTAACTCGCAAAAAGGTTTGGCACAGGGGAGGGATCGTAAGGGTTTCCTCCGCTATTGCCACCAATCAAACCTGCTCCACCAGGGTTCGTAGACCCTGTATCCGTTAATTCTGCATTTGGGATTAGTAAATGCGCTGCAGCTTGTGCGTGTGTGCCTTCAAGCTTTGTCATGCCGGCAGGGTTAAAGTAAATAGTACTGGCATCTTCGATACTTGTGACAGAGCCTGCAAATGCTGATCCAAGTCCTGAGACCGACTGTTCCTGAATATAAAATCCAGCTGTCTGTGCTTGAGTCGGTATAAGTATGGACGTTGCAAGGGCAAGTGCATAAAACTTTGATTTACGGCTATGAGCTGGCATGTATCTGGTCTCCTTGTGTGCGGATGAAATTATAATTTTTTATTACTCTAAACTTACATGATTTTGCAAAATCCAGATATGGAATTTTGCATTGCACCGCAAAATGAAGACATCAATTTGGGGAAAACTTTTTTAACTATTTTGCTCTTGATCAAGCCAGCGGCGGATATTTTGTGTCATGTCATCGACACTATCCCCCATTTTGTAAAGCGAGAGTAATTGTCCATCCGGATCGAGGAAATAAATGTAAGAGCTATGGTCGACTGTATATTCAGTCATGGTCGGATCATCGACTTTGGTCGCATAGACTTTGTATTTCTTTTTAATATCTTCAATTTGTTCAACTGTTCCCGTATATCCGATAAATCGCTCGTGAAATAATTCGATATAGCTTTTCATGACCTCAACGGTGTCGCGTTCAGGATCAACAGTGATAAAGACTGGTTGAATTTTCTTTCCATCTTCACCTAGTATATTCAGAACTTCAGTCATTTTTGATAGTTCGGTTGGGCAGATTGCAGGACAATAAGTAAAGCCAAAATACAAAAGCTGATACTGTCCTTTTAAATCTTTTTCCGTGATGGTTTCACCTAAGTGGTTTGTAAGAGTATAAGGCCCGCCAAATTCATCTGTGCTGACAGGGAGAAGAGGTCGATCACCTTTTTGGGCATTGGCAAAAACCAGTAACGACACAAAACCGACAATCAGAAATGCACTGATCCCCAAAGAAACGTATTTGATGATTTGCGGGTTTTTCATACGCTTTTATATAGACGAAAAAACGCTGACTTCAAACAGGTTTTAGGCACCGATAAGCCCAGGTGTGTTATCAGGTCTACTAGCCATTCTGGTGCCGTTTCTATCGCCTAATACACCTGCTGTGACTGATCCTATATTCAAATTACTTAAAGCATTGGATAGCCTTGATAACAATTGTGAACCCCAAGGTATAGGCTTATTGATCCTTTGGTTTGCTCGAGCGACACCTTCAAAGTCCTGACGGGCAAATCCCGGTGCCCAAGTAATATTGCGACCAAAGGAAAAGAAACTGCTACGTATGGAATCAGGTATTCTGAGATCCATCACTTCCATAACCTTTCTGGCCATAGCATTTGAATTTTGTTCATTGAGCAACGGTATGTAAGGATGATATTGCAGATTGCCGTCATTGAGCTGTTCCATGGTCTCAGCCGCACGTGTTAATTTAGATGCAAATTCATCGCGTGATCCGCTCCATAGTTGTTCGACAAGGGTTGTTTGCTGTGAATCCATGTGTGTGTTGAAAACGGCACGCAAGGTATTTCCAAACCAACCAGCGACACTTTTTTCACCTGTATCACGATCGAAGGGAAATCCGTGAATTTGTCCGACTTCTTCTCCGTTTGGATCAACAAGACTTAAATACAGATGAACAGGATCATTCCTGATAAATGGGACATCCAACACTGTGCGGGAGCGTAAATCTATACTCCATTCAGAGTCTGCCGGGAAGCATTCTAAATATTCCGCTGATAGTGCAACCGATTGTCTGGATTGTTCCGAGCAATCGCACGGAATACAGACACCGAAGCGCTCGGCCAAGCCCATTTTTATCCCTGTTTTTATTTGTTAATTTTTTAATATTTATAGCAGGGAAGTTTAAATATGTCAATAAAATTCTAATATAAGACTTGCTGACAGAGGCTTATAGAACATCCAGCATTTCGGCTACAAGTGGGTGACGAACAATATCTTGTTGCGCCAATCTGACAACTGCAATGTTTTCAACTGTCTCTAAACGATCTGCGATGGCTGCTAAACCGGACATACCATCCAGCAAATCTGTTTGTCCCGGATCACCCGTTACAACCATTGTTGAATGCCAACCAAGACGAGACAGAAGCATTTTTAATTGCCCGTATGTACAGTTCTGCGCTTCATCAATCACAACAAAAGAATTGTTCAAAGTGCGCCCGCGCATAAAGCCGACAGGTGCAATTTCGATTGTTCCGTCATCGAGAAGTTGGCGCACTTTTTTACCGCCCATGCGATCACCCATTGCATCGTAAAGCGGACGAAGGTAAGGCGTCATTTTTTCATTCATGTCACCGGGGAGGTAACCTAAGGATTCGCCGGCTTCCATAGCTGGGCGGGAGAGAATGATTCGCTCAACGCGCCCAGATTCTAAGGCTTCGACAGCTTTTGAAATTGCCAGATAAGTTTTTCCTGTTCCGGCCGGACCGATAGCCAGAGAGAGATTATATTCATCAATTGCTTCTATTAAGACTTTTTGTCCTTCGGAACGCGGCTTAATATTTTTTACGAATTTCTTATCGCGTCTTCCGTCAATCTCTTCATCAAGAGGGTGCCATCCCGAGAGGTCTTCAAACACCGGATGAACAACATTGCCTTGGTTGTGGGAATGGTTTTTGTTCTTACGTGATTTTTTAGACATGAGGACCTCCTAGACAAGGGTTGGTGAGAAAGAGGGGGGCGCATGCGAGGCGCAAAAAAAGCCGCGCAGGAGCGGGCGGCTGACATACGGAATTTTGAAAAAATAGAACCTGTAACGCGGCTATAAGCGCGATGGTGGTCTGGGTTTGGTCTATAAGTGCTATAATACAAGGGAAATCCTTGATTGAGACATTTTCTAAAAACTATGATATCAAACTTATGAGCTTTCACAAAGGTAAACTGAACATTATGAGCCAAAAAAATGATCCTCCTGCCAGTACGCCTGAAACCGACACTGAGAGCGGTGCGGAAGGTTTGGACACGCCAGAGGATCGGGAGAGAGCCTTATATGCGCTGACATCCATGTTCGAGCGCGGTTTAATGTCAAAGGACGAATACGAGCAGCGCAAAAAAGAGCTATCGTCATGATACCTTTTCGCCGTGCATAGCCAGATCCAAACCATTGGTTTCGGTCGTTGCCTTTACGCGCAAGCCACCCATCATAAAACGGACCAGTATGAGAAGTGCGAAGGTCATGATTGCTGAGTACACACAAACAACAATAATGGATACAAGTTGTGCCATGAGCTGTTCCGCATTGCCTTCGAGTAAGCCGCCGACACCGCCAATGGCGCTGGATGCAAAAACACCAGTGAGCAGGGCGCCGACAATTCCACCGATACCGTGCAGGCCGAATACATCCAGTGCGTCGTAATCTTTCAATCCAGATTTCATCAAAGTGATGGCCAGATAACATGCAATCCCGGAGGCAAAGCCGATAAAGAGCGAGCCTTGAAAATCAACAAACCCTGCGGCAGGGGTGATGGCGACCAGACCAGCAACAACACCTGATAAAGCGCCTACAACACTGGCTTTACGTTTATGAAGTAGTTCAACTACGATCCATGTTAGCCCCGCCATACCGGCGGCGGCGTTTGTGACAAGCATCGCGTAACCCGCAGAGCCACCCGCGGCCAATGATGAGCCAGCGTTAAAGCCGAACCAACCAACCCACAGAAGGCCAGTACCAATGACGCTCATCACCAGATTGTTGTCTGTTGATGGCGGACGGTCGCGCAAGGATTTGCCCAACACGAAGGCGGCGACCAGACCTGCGATACCAGAGTTGATATGCACAACTGTTCCGCCTGCAAAGTCGAGTGCTTCACCGAAGCCCAAAAAGCCTTCGTAATCGTCCAAGCCAATGCCGCCGATGAAACCGCCGGGCCCCCATACCCAATGTGCGATAGGAGCGTAAACAATGATCATCCATAAGGGGGCAAAAACAAGCAGTGCCTTGAATTTAATGCGGTCGGCCACCGCACCGATGAGAAGAGCTGTTGTGATAATCGCGAAGGTCATTTGAAACATAATAAAGACGGTTTCGGGAATGGTGCCTTCCGCCGAATCCACACCAACACCAGCGAGCATGAATTTATCCATTCCGCCGACGAACATATTATTTTCCGTGAACGCCAATGTGTAACCAATGATCGGCCAGAACACACTAATGACGGCACAGACGGCGAGTGATTGCATCAGTGTTGAAAGCACATTGTCTTTCTTCACCAAGCCACCATAGAAAAGTGCGAGGCCGGGGAGAGTCATCATCAAAACCAGTAAAGCCGAGACCAGCATCCAGGCCGTATCACCGGAATCAAATGTCGGGGCGACCTCTTCTGCTAATGCAGTCGATGGCAGGAGGATGGCGAGGAATAAAGTTGAGAGGATGACTTTCATAAGGGGGCACTCCGTGATGTATTTTTCTCATAACTATCTATTTTGTGCATATCAGTCAATACATTGGTGCATGGCGTGGGGGTCTTATGGGGATAGTTGGGAGGGATCATCCTTCAGTTCGTTGGCTCTTCAGGGGTGTTTCTAGGGGGGGAGGTCTTTGATTTTAAACGCATTTCCTTTAGTTTGTTTGTGACTTCCTGAAATTCCCGTTCCCATATCGCTATTTCCTGAGCATGTTCGATAAAGGCCTTATTGAGGTGCTGTAATTCAACAAAAGACGGACTGATACGGCATCGATCACCGTGTTTCAAGGCATTGAGGCGAGAGCGGCGCTTGCCTTCGGCCGTTTTGGGTCCGGTCGACTTCTCCCATGGTTTGGTTTTGCGGATTGTTTCAGCTTGTTTTCGTCTGCGTTCTTCTGTCCAAACTTTGCCCATGCTATATTATAGGATATTATTCCTATATAAGCAAATATATAGACAAAATTATTTTTATGTAATATAAGAACGCTTCATGAATGAGAGGTGTGTTATGAAATTTCTTCGTTTAGGAACTTTGTGTTTAACAACGGCGTTAATGGGGTGCGCTGGCAGTGGCTATAAAGGACCAACAGATTTTAGAGGTGGAACGCAAGAAGATACTCTGAGGGGCTTTAATAGCGATAATATTGATTTAGAGCGTTTACAAGATTTACAGGCGCGTATGGAAAGAGGGCAAGTTGATGCGGGTGCGGTAGAACGTGAAATTGCAGAGATTACTGGTGTTTCAGCTAGGGGCATTCGTGATTTTCTCGTTCGTGGTGTTGAAGAAGAATTAAATTTTTCAGGATATACGCTAAACCCCCGTCAATCAGGGCGCTATGAATTGTTGTCTGATCAGGATCGATGCACAGTCGATGGTGCGGTGGACAAAACAATGTTCTATTTACCGGATATAATTTCGCAAGCTGTATCCAATGCGCTTGGAGAAAATGTCGTTATACTAGATCAAGACAATTTGGTGAGCGCTTTTACAGAAACGGAAACAACATGCGCAAGGAATTATGGAGAGATCGGTGTACCTTCTCTTAATGCCCAGGAAATTGGAGACATTGCTCTCAATAAAGCTGTTTTAAGCTTGGTCAGTGTTTTGGTGACCGATTCTGTTGAAAGCGCGATTGTAGCTCCGCGACGTGAGCTTGCTAATCGCCTTTAATAATAAAAGCCGGCGAAGAATGTTCGCCGACTTTGTATGTTTTTAATGTGCTTCTAAAGTCGGGTTTGTATTGCTGGTAAAATTTCTTCTAATGTAGGTTCTAAA
Organism: Pseudomonadota bacterium; assembly: GCA_039026795.1. Taxonomy (GTDB): domain Bacteria; phylum Pseudomonadota; class Alphaproteobacteria; order Micavibrionales; family Micavibrionaceae; genus JAUHXT01. The sequence goes on along the minus strand of JBCCLQ010000004.1, from coordinate 15,995 downwards.
TCTAATCACACTTTCTGCGTTAGCCGGAAACAATGCACTTGGGACATCTTTATCCCCCACAGCGTAGATATTAAAACCCATGGTTCCTCCCCGTTTTTGTAAGGGATTTAGGGTATCTACAAATTTTTCGAAATCATCGCCGCCTTCTCGAATAGACACAGGCGTGCCGTCAGGACTCAATACCGTTCCCTTTGGAAACAGTTCGAGTACCTCAGAAGTCGAGTCTGTCATGACTGCCTCTCTCGGTAAAAAATATATGTGTTTGTCTAAATTAAAATTTGGCAAGCCGAGCGGTTAACGCCGGGATTACCGTCCCTGTTTTATTTTTGATGCGCAGCTGCGCATACATTGAATATTACTCATTATATTTTTTAAATAATGTGCCATATAACAAGTAAATATTATTTTTGCGAAAAAATCAATAAAAAACCGACTGATCGTAACCAGTCGGTTTTTAGGTTTTAACGTTTGGGAAAACGTAAACTGTTTATTCGGCAGCTGAAGCGTTGCTCATGTTGTCATTGCCTTCTTTGTGGCCGTAGCGTCCTTCGAAGACATCATCGGAGAATACTTCTTCCCATGCACCTTCGGTAGAGGCTTTTGAGTATTCTGTTGCGCGGTTTTCGAAGAAGTTGGTGTGTTCGGCGCCATTGAGCATTTCATCCATCCATGGCAGTGGGTTTTTCTCAATACCGTAGATTGGCTCCAGGTTCAGCTGTGTCAAACGGCGGTCACCGATATAGCGGATATATTGTTTCACATCTTCGGGGGACATGCCTTCAATCTCACCTTGTTCAAAACACAGGTCGATGAATGCATCTTCGTGCTTCACAGTGATTTCACAGCATTCTGTGATTTCAGCCTTAAGCTCATCATCCCAGATGTCCGGGTGTTCCTGAATAAATGTATTGAACAGTTTGATCATGGACAGGCAGTGCAATGTTTCATCACGTACGGACCATGTCACGATTTGTCCCATTCCTTTCATTTTATTGAAGCGTGGGAAGTTCATCAGAATCGCGAAAGATGCGAATAAAGCCAGCCCTTCGGTAAAGGCGCCGAACATCGCCATGGTTTTGGCAATATCGCGTGGGTTTTCCATGGACACGTCCTGCATGTAATCGAACTTATCTTTCATTTCCTTGTATTTCAGGAATGCAGAGTATTCGATTTCCGGCATACCGATTGTATCCAACAAATGGGAGTAGGCGGCAATATGCACAGTTTCAATGTTAGAGAATGCGGATAGCATCATTTGTACTTCTACAGGTCCGAAGACTTGAGAGTAGTGTTTCATGTAGCAGTTGTTCACTTCCACATCGGATTGTGTGAAGAAGCGGAAGATTTGAGTCATCAAATTCTTTTCAGAATCACTCAGGTTCTTTTTCCAGTCGCGAACATCCTCGGCCAAAGGCACTTCTTCCGGCAACCAGTGAATACGTTGTTGGGTTAGCCAGGCTTCATAACACCATGGGTATAAAAACGGTTTGTAGACGTGACGTTCCTGTAAAAGTGGTGAGCCGGATGCGACTACTTTATCTAATGCCATAATGACGATACTCCTTGAGGTTTCTTATTTGTTTAAAATGTAGAGCGATTCTGCCCTGAAAAGAGTCTTTTCGGACACTCTTCCACAGATTCGGTCGGTTAAAATTTGAAAAACTGTTATGCGTAGAAAACCGCATATTTGTAATATATGGTATGTATTTTTCAGTTTCAACTACTATATGTTGATTTTTTGCATTTTGTTATTTTAACCGAAACGATAGCGGGGATTGAATCGCAAAAGGCTTACAGTTATAAGTCACAGAAACCCTTCAAAACACATTAAAGGTATGGCAATGACAGTGCTGAGCAATGCATTATCCAAGATACGGTCTTTTTCAATTGATTTGGACAAGACTATTAAAAAAGATGACTTGAAAATTTTGGGGCTTTTCGCCTTTTTCTTCATATTTTTATACTTTTACACAAAAGTCTCCCGCTCTTTTTATTCCGAAATGGAAGCACGCAGCTGGAATGTTTGGCTTTTCGAAGGCAGAATTTCTCACAATACTTATTTTTTAGTTATAGCATGTCTGTCTGGCTTAAGTGTTTTGCTTTCGGCTCTTGGCTTAGGTATTAAAAAGCAAGATTTACCACAGCTTGTGTATGTTCCTTACGTGATGATTGCGCTTCTTTTTGGAGTCATTTCCGTATGGCACTATATTCCATACCCTTTAGGAACAGACCCGGATAAAGACAGGCTATATATTTTATCTGTTGTTATGGCTTGGACAGCCTTGGTATCTGGCGTTACCTCTATCTGGAGGCCAGCATTGGGATTGAATGCTTTTATTTTGTGGTTTTTGCTCGCACAAAATAGTTTTGTCATTTTAGACTATTTGCCACGCTCACACACAGATTGGGCATCTATCGCAGAATTTGGTGCAATTCTGGCTGCCATTATTATTCTGTTTAATTTGGCTGAAAAAAACACGATTTTTCGATATCAAGGGCAGAGGCCATTTGCTGATCTTTTATTCTTGAGAGAACAAGCTGGGCCAAGAATTCATGGATATAGCCCCATAGAAATTATCTTCTTTTTCCTGTTGGGACTGCATTTTTCTAACTATGTATGGTCTGGCCTAGCTAAGCTTATAGAGCTTGAAGGCCCCATACAGATGTGGATGACAGATAACCCTTTATATCTTTATGTCCCTTACATGCATATTTATGACCGTATTTCTGCCGCGGTCCCTGCCGGATTAGAGCAGTTCTATTTTACATTGATTAAAAACTTTACACCTTTTTTCCTAATATCGAGTATGGGCATACAGCTTATCTGCCTTGTGATTATATTTCATAGGAAATTGCTGGCAGTTACATCAATTTTACTCGATATTTTTCATGCATTTGTATTTTTAATGGCGGGAATACTTTTTTATAAATGGATGGTTTTGAACGTAGGTATTTCCTATGTTTTTTCAAAAGAAAGGCGACCTATTCCGGGAAGCATAAAAATACTTTTTATGATTATCTGTATTTTTCCTTTTCTCGCAGGGCCGGTTAAACTTTATAAACTTGCTTGGTACGATATGTTCCAGTTCAATACTTATGACGTTTATGCAGTTTTGGACGATGGTCAAAGAGTTGTCGTACCTTCAAATTTCTTTTTAAATAAAAGTCTGCATTTTTCATCAGTCGGTTTAATGAATACATTTCATCAAAGATTTTTGGGTATGGGCGCTTGGGGTGGTGGTTCGTATGAAATCATGCAACAAACAAAGACGTGCGACAAATCACTTTTAGTTAAAATTGATCCAGAGCTTGTAATTAGAGAAAGAGAAAAATTTTCAAAATACTTCAATCAGCATCATGCTTTCATGATAGATCATTACAATGATAGAGGTGCTTTACCACGCTTTAATATATACCCGCATCATTCATTCAGCGATCCCAACGATGCGGAGGAATTAAGGTCTATAGATTTCAATAAAGTTGTTGGCTATGAAATAGTAGGAAGTCATGGATGCATTAATCCAGATATTGAAAACCCACGTACTCCGCCTTATATCTTTAAAGAAGAAAAGTGGTTGATTGAGGTTTCCAATGTCTGAAAAGCTATATGACTTTAATTACATTGCCTATGATGGTGAGTGTCCGATGTGTAACTCTTATGTACATTACATACGGTTGCGTGATGAGTTTGGATTTAGAATGATTAACTTGCGAGAAGACTCTGATTTGCGAGAATTCCTAACGAAGCAGGGCTATGATTTGAATAAAGGCATGATTGTACAGTATGAGGGTCGCGATTATTACGGCCCATCTGCTGTTGAAATTATGGCTAAACTTTCTGATGATGCCGGGCTTATAAAGCGGCTAAACAAGAAATTTTTTTCATCCGAAAAAAGATCTGCGGTTATATATCCCTGGCTTGCAAGGGGTCGTGGAGTTCTTCTGAAAATATTAGGGCGCAAAAAATTTTCCGACACACTTTCTTAAGTTTTTTACTCAATCTTCCTCGAAAAGGACAAGATACTTTTCGTAACCACGTTCTTCCAGCTCAGCGACAGGTATGAAATCTAGAGCCGCAGAGTTGATGCAATAGCGCATCCCACCCTTATCTTTTGGCCCATCAGGAAAAACGTGACCGAGATGGGAATCGGATCCACTGGAGCGGACTTCTGTACGAACCATACCGTGGCTTGTGTCTTCTTCCTTGGCGACCATGGCTTTATCAATCGGTTGAGTAAATGATGGCCAGCCTGTGCCGGAATCAAATTTATCGGTTGAAGAAAACAGGGGTTCGCCCGAAATGATATCAACGTAAATACCTGGTTCCTTATGATCCCAATATTCGTTTTTAAATGGGGGTTCGGTGCCGTCATGCTGCGTCACATATTCCTGCATTGGCGTCAGTTTTTTATCCATGTGATTGGTTCCTGCTAGGCTATATCCGCTAATGGCAACAAGGCCGGATAAAGCTGTGATGGTTAATAGTATCCTAATAGGCATGTCATCTCCTCTATTTCTATATAATTCGAAAGAGGGAAAAGGAAAGTTACGCGTCGTTTGCGTTTTTTTGCTCACGTTCCCAAATGACTTTAATTTTTGCCTCAAGCTCTTTCATAGAAAACGGCTTTCGGATATAGCCGGAAACCTCATTCTCTTTTGCTTCTTTCACTGAAGCGATGTCATTGCGTCCTGTCACGATTAAAACCGGAGTATTCATGTTTTTAGAGCGCATGTGTTTGAGAAGTTCCATTCCGGTAAAATTCGGCATGTTCCAGTCACTGATGACGATGTCCACCATGCTAGAATCCATATCCATGAGTTGACGCGCACTATCCCCGTCATTTGCTTCAAATACCTGGTGGATTCCCATTTCGGCCAACATAGCGCGCATGGTGGCGCGTGCATTTTGCTCATCTTCCACCAGCATTACTCTGACATGATCAAGGCTCATAGCTGTGTTCCTTTATTTTGGTTGGCCACCTTAACAGCTTCGTGTAACTCGCCGGGTGTAAAGGGCTTGGTCAAAATGTGATCAGCAACGTTGGAAGCAGCCCCCAACATTTCATGAGCGTCCATGGAATATCCGCCGCCGGAGATAGCGAGCACAGGGGCTTGTGAATTCATAATTTTTAGTGCCGTCATAAATTCAATACCATCCACTTCGGGCATCATAATATCTGTGATGATCATATCAAATTTTTGATCATCTGATTGTACAGTTTGAATGGCTTGATTGCCGTTTTCGGCTTCGTGAATCGTGTGGCCATCATCTTCTAAAATAGCGCGTAAGCTCAACCGAACTTCCATTTTATCGTCAACAATCAGAATAGTGCTCATGCTGCTTCCGCCTTTGCTGTTATGGGTGTGAAAATCGCTGGATCTGTAATTGGGAAAAAGAGTTTAAAGGTTGAGCCCTTGCCCAGCTCGCTTTCAGCCGTGACCGTACCCCCCAGATTTTTCATGATTCCGTAAACAGTCGACAGGCCCAGACCTGTGCCCCTATCGACATCTTTCGTTGTATAAAAAGGTTCAAATACCTGGCTTAAAACCTGCTCTGACATTCCACTGCCCGTATCTGATATTGCAACAATCAAATGGTCGCACTCTACGAGGTCATAATCTACAGCGAATTCTGAGGATATAAGGTCTTTATCAAAATTGATCGTGATTGTTCCACCGTCAGGCATGGCCTCTGTCGCATTCTTGAGTAAGTTAGCGGTAATTTGCGTAATCGCCGTTGGATTCACGTAAATTGGCGTATCTTTTAGTGCTTCGATATTGGCAATAACACATTCGATATTGTTAGGGACAATCTTTTCATTGAGTTCAATACTTTTCGAAAATACATCTATGGCGTTGTTGATTTCATTCTGTTCGTCCTGTCCGCGTGCAAAGGCCAAAACGTTTTGGACAATTTTCCGAGCATGCAAGGAACTTTCATAGATCACATCAATAAATGTCGCCAATTCGGGTTCTTTATCCTTTAGGCGTTTTTTTAAAATTTCGCTCATACCCAAAGCAGGGACCAGAGCGTTGTTAATTTCATGCGCCAGACCGCCTGAGAGTTCACCAAGAGCGGCGAGCTTGTCCTGTTCTGATTTGATATGTCGTTGTTTTCTGAGAGCTGATTGTGCTTTTTCTAGTTCGTTGACATTCTTTTTAAGTCTAAAGAAATAGCGGATTAAAAGGAATGTACAGGCAAACAAAGTCGCAAAAAATATTATTACAATTTTTCTAAGTGGGATATTGCCGTCCAATTTGTGGCTGAAATCATGCCAAACACTAAAAAAATCAACATACATCATGATTGCGGACGTGCAGACTATAATACCGCCAAATAAAATCATATCTCCTATGATCTCTTTACTTTTATTCACGTTTTTGACCCACAATTTTTTATCGAAATTATTTGAAAGTATCCTACAACTATTACGTTTATAACTTATTAAAGGATCAATCTTCAGACGCAAAAAATCAACTTATACAAGCGTACGATGCATACAATAATATGTATTAGTTTTTCTAATGTGCCCGGACAGTGATACCTTTTGTCACAAAATCCTGATCGGGTAAGTTTTGGAATTGTTCAGCAAAAACCGCTTTAGGTGTAGGTATACCGTCCCATTTTACTGTTTTAACAACATCAACATCGCTAAAGCCGGATTGACGAAAACGATCCAGCGTTTCACTGGCCAAAATACGGTTCGTGTAAAAGCCGCTTTTTTTAAAGGCGGCTGATTCCCAAACTTTCTCGGGAAAGCGTAAATTGTTGAGCGCGTGGGCGAGGTGATCCTGAAAATCAATCACATGCGATGTGGCGCCGCCCGGTTTTAAAATACGTTTTAGTTCTGCTTGTGTTGCGTTGAATTCATCGCGAGCAACATGTTCGAGGACGGCCTGTGACCAGATGAAGTCGACACTGTCATCGGGGATAGATTGTAAGTCCGAAAGTCCGTTTGTGAGGTAGGTCGCGTTGCAGGTTTTTAGAGCATCTTCGATTGTAGTGCAATCATCCAGTAACGGAACATTTTTGTTTTTCATGTGAAGTGCGTGCGCCATGCGCTTGTAAAAATCGACATCATCATGCGCGAAGTGTCCCGCATCGATCAGCCAAACGGTTTTTGCCCCATAGGCACGTGCAATCAGCATCGAAGCAAGGCTGTCGCCCGGGCCAAGTTCCAATACAGAGAAATCGTCCGGCAAGCCATCCGGGAAACAAATATTTTTGTGATTTTCAAACACACGGATGATGTAATCGGGGTCATCCATAAAGCCGTGCCGCAACAAACCCAACCGATTGCGTATCCGATAGGGGATAGGAAGGTTGGACAGCACAAGTTTGGCCAGAATTTTCAAACGCCAGATCACGGGATATAGGTATAAGGTGTAAGCTTTGAGGTTCAAGGTTTTTTTGAGATTTCGTCAGGATGCAGTTATTGGGTGACGATTGTGTTTTTAAAAATCCCCCGCACTTCGTTAAAAGGCGGGGGCGTTGGTTACCAAAAACACTCTGTGTATGAGTGTAGAGGGTTATTCTTTTAACCTAAGAGAGTCGGAGGACGTTTTATCAACGCTGAGTTGCCTTTGTAGGTAACTTTTAATCCGCCTAGTCCTTGTTCTAAATAACCTAGTTCAAATAATTTATTTTTAATTGATTGCGGAATTACTTGTCCTAATGTTTTAGAAGCTTCCCGCAAGTAGTCTATCTCTTCTGAAGAGAGATCATCTCCAGCAGTCGCTAATAAATGCGGTCTTCTTCTTAAAGCGGCTCTCTTTCTTGCGGTATCCATCATTAGCTTTCTCCTTTACTGGCAGCTCAGGCATTCTTCGTATTTGTTTTCCTCACCGAGCTCGGGCTGACGCCCTTCGCTTTCGCGGGTGCGCAGCCAGGATGCATTACTTTCCGCGCGCTGAATGGATTTGGAGCGGCAGTAATACAAGCTCTTCACGCCTTTTTTCCAGGCTTCGAAGTGAATGCCGTGCAGGTCTTTCTTGTGCACGTTGGCCGGAACGAAGATGTTCAAGCTTTGTGCCTGACAGATATGTTCGGCACGGTCACCGGCATGTTCAATCAACCAGCGCTGATCAATTTCAAAGGCTGTCTTGAAGACGTCTTTTTCATCATCGCTCAGGAAGTCCAGATGCTGAACTGATCCTTCGTTGGTGAAAATAGATGACCAGACATCTTCGGTATTCTGACCTTTTTCGTCGAGCAGGCTCGTCAGGTATTTGTTTTTGACCGGGAACGAACCGGACAATGTTTTATGTGTGTAGGCATTCGCCGCGATGGGTTCGATACCCGGAGAGGAACCACCACAAATAATGGAGATGGAAGCCGTTGGGGCGATCGCCATTTTGTTGGAGAAGCGTTCCATGATTCCGTAATCTGCTGCATCAGGGCATGCGCCGCGTTCTTCAGCCAGTTTACGGGATGCATCATCGGCAGCGCGTTTGATGTTCTGGAAGATCCGTTTGTTCCAGACTTTCGCCATCACGCCTTCCATTGGAATCATTTTTGATTGTAGGAAGGAGTGCCAGCCCATCACACCCAAACCAACCGAGCGTTCACGCATCGCAGAATATTTCGCACGTTTCATGCTGTCCGGTGCTTTTTTGATAAAGTCACTCAAGACATTGTCGAGGAAGCGCATGATGTCTTCGATCATCATCGGATTGTCCGCCCATTGATCATAGGTTTCCAAATTCAATGACGACAAGCAGCACACAGCCGTTCGGTCATTACCCATATGATCAACACCTGTTGGCAATGTGATTTCAGAACACAGGTTAGACATTTTCACGTTCAGGCCGGCCATTTTATGGTGATCCGGAATTTGGTCATTCACGTGATCAATATAGATGATGTAAGGTTCACCTGTTTCAATACGGGCAGTCAGCAAGCGAATCCAAAGCTCGCGTGCATTAACCTTATCAATGACAGCACCGTCCTTCGGTGATTTCAATGCATATTCTTCGCCGTTTTCGACAGCCTGCATGAATTTGTTATCAACCAGAACACCGTGGTGCAGGTTCAGTGCCTTACGGTTCGGATCACCGCCTGTTGGGCGACGGATTTCAATGAATTCTTCGATTTCCGGGTGCCAGATCGGCAGGTAGATCGCAGCAGACCCACGACGCAATGATCCCTGGCTGATCGCAAGTGTTAAAGAGTCCATCACGCGGATGAACGGAACAATACCGGATGTTTTACCGTTCCGACCGACTTTCTCACCAATGGAACGGACATTGCCCCAGTAAGAGCCGATACCGCCACCAAGAGAAGCCAGCCAGACATTTTCATTCCAGAGATTCACAATATCATCCAAAGAATCTTTTGTTTCATTCAAGAAGCAAGAGATCGGCAAGCCGCGTGATGTTCCACCGTTGGAGAGAACAGGTGTTGCCGGCATAAACCACAACTTGGAAATATAATCATAAAGACGCTGCGCATGCTCACTATCATCAGCGTAATACATCGCGACGCGTGCAAAGAGGTCCTGTGGACCTTCTTCGGGTAATAAATACCGGTCATAAAGAGTTTCAATCCCGAATTTTGTGAGGTTTTCATCACGGCTCCGGTCTATTCTGACGCGGTTGCCACCTTCTATTTGAGCGTAGTCGAACATGCCCTTGACTCCCTAAAGTTCAAGTGTTGTGGTCATAACATAGTGTGTGAATAAAGCTGTGGAAGCTTTTTTGGATAACACCACTATCCCTAGCGGTGAAACTTTATACATCATACTACATCATGTGTTACTGTCCAGCAAATTCGTCCAGTTTTTCCCATCCCGAAAACCCTTAGAAGACTCTGCATGACAGCCATGTCAAGACTGTTTTAGAATAAAAAAATGTCATGGAATTTATTTCTAGATATAGTTTTTGCGGTCATTGTTCTGGGTGCGATTCCGATCATTATTTCACTGGAGTGGTATTGCCACAAGACTAAGGTTTCTGCGGTGTCCAGCCTGCCGTGGATGCGTAAAGCCGTACTGAAAGCCTTGAAAGAACATGTGGGAGGTGCGACGCACAACCATGGGTCGGATTCGCATTTAACGATCTATGAAATGGGGTCGGGGTGGGGGCCGTTGGCTGTCGATGCTGCGAAGGCCTTTCCCGATGCGAAAGTGATAGGTCTGGAATTCTCTCCTGTACCTGTTTGGTTTTCCAGAATACGAGCATTTATCTTTGGCCATAGGAATCTGACATTCAAACGCGCGGATTTTTTTGAAGAAGACTTGCGTGACGCGGACGTCATCTTGCTTTATATGCTGGAAAGCATTTTGGTGAAGTTGAAGCCGAAATTCGAAGAAGAATTAAAACCCGGCACTCTTATTATAAGTAACACTTTCAAAATTGAAGGCTGGGAGCCGGTGGCCGTTGAAGAGGTCATGAAGAAACTAATTAAACTGAATGTCTATATATATAGAGTGCCTGAAAGAGAAAAATAAATGATACGCAGATATCGTCAGACAAAGATTGTAGCCACTGTTGGTCCGGCCTCCGGCGAGAAGGCTATGTTGAAAAAACTGCTTGAAACAGGGGTGGATGTGTTCCGCCTGAATTTTTCACACGGATCACATGAAGACCATGCGAAGAATGTTCAGTCCATTCGCGAGATTGAAAAAGAATATGATCGCCCAATTGGTATTATGGCTGACATGCAGGGCCCGAAGTTGCGGGTTGGACGATTTGCCGATGGTGCGATTGAATTGACCAAGGGAATGGCCCTACGATTCGATTTGGATGAAACACCCGGTGATAAAACACGTATTAATTTGCCGCACCCTGAAGTGATAGAAGTCCTGGAAACAGGATCCGTTATTTTGTTGGATGACGGGAAAGTACGAGTCGATATCACAGAGAAGGGCGCAGATTATCTGGTTGGTGAAGTGCAGACGGGACAGAAGTTATCGAACAATAAAGGCTTTAATATTCCCGGTGTGATTTTGCCGATTCCAGCACTGACAGAAAAGGATATAGACGATCTGGTAGCTGCTCTGAATATGGATGTAGACTGGATCGCGCAGAGCTTTGTTCAATCAGCTAGAGATGTCATTGAAGCCAGTAAATTGATCGCAGGGCAAGCGGCGCTTCTAGCGAAGATTGAGAAGCCTTCCGCTGTTGAAGAGTTCGACGAAATTTTAAAATATGCTGATGGCATTATGCTGGCGCGCGGTGATTTGGGTGTTGAAATTCCCCCAGAAGATGTGCCGGCCGTACAGAAAAAAATTGTTCGAAAGGCACGTCATGCTGGAAAACCGATTATTATTGCCACGCAGATGCTGGAATCCATGATTGATAATGCCCGTCCGACACGCGCCGAAGCATCAGATGTTGCGACAGCCGTTTATGATGGGACGGATGCGGTGATGTTGTCAGCGGAAACGGCAACGGGTGATTATCCGATTGAAGCCGTGGAGATTATGAATCGCATTTGTATCAGTACCGAGAATGATGAAACGTATCATGCGATATTGGATGGCAGCCATCCGCATACAGAAGACGATGCATCAGATGCGATTACGACTGCAGCTTATTATGTCGCGAAGAATATTGATGCCGCCGCGATTGTGAATTTCACGACATCAGGATCAACGGCGCTGCGCACTGCACGCCAACGCCCCAGCGTTCCGGTTTTATGTTTGACCCAAGTGTATGAAGTTGCCCGTCGGCTGTGCTTGTCTTACGGCGTGCGTAGTTTGCATGTAACGGACGTGGAATCGTTTGCGGAAACGGTTGAGAAAGCGACAGCCTTGGCGAAATCAAACGGCTATGCGCATAAAGGCGATAAAATCGTTCTGACAGCCGGTGTGCCGTTCGGAACTGTCGGATCGACAAACGTCTTGAGAATCGCAGATATTGATTAAGTGAAAAATGCTTGGCTTAGCGGCCAGCAGAAGAAGCGACAACAGTCACAGTTGCCTTTGGCTTGGAGTGTAACCACCAGGCGTGACGGTTGATCGAAAAGATCGGCTTGTAATGATCAACAGAAGAGACCTTCACGGCGCGCTTAATTTGATTATCCAAAAGCATCGGACCATTATCGGTGTAAACAACCAGAACAGCGTGTGGGATATTTTTCTGCATGTCCTGCAGGATCACAACACGTAAGCGTTCTTCCGGAACGCCCAAGGCACGCAGAGCCGTGTATTTGGCGATGGCGAAGTCTTCGCAGTCGCCGCCCTTGCGCAGGAATTCAACAGGCGTTGCCCAGTAATCTGTTTGGCCGTAATTTTTAGAATCGACGATGTAGCGCTGTTTGTTCACCAGATCATTGACCTGAACCACCATTTTATTCAGTGATAAGCCACGCATTGATTCCAAGTTGTGTTTGAATTCGTTGATAACACCCTGATCTGCGGTTTTCTGGAAGGAGCGTTCAAAGCGGGAGAACATGCCGCTCCATTTCGTGAAAGCTTTCAGGTTTGTGGAACGCTTTTCAGTGGCACCAAAGAGTTTCGGGTAGTGAGATACCGGAGCGAAAGACTCATTGGCAACCTGCATCAAGGATGGGACGTCCTTAATCGATGCGGCGCGTGCCTGTTTACTGATACCAAAGCTGGCAAGTGAAAGGAAAACCGTTAGTGCTGCTGTGACAAAGCGCAGTGTGAATTGTTCAACAAGTGTCTGACGGATGACTGCAACGTCAACCAGGTCCTGTTCGACAAGAAATTGACCGAGTGGCTGGTTTGAATCTTTGCTGAGTTTTAGAGCTTGTTTTAGTTCATCAGGATGCAGGAAGCCATCAAGAACAAGCAGTTCACCCAAACGGTTCTTCTGCAATCTGGCTTTGAAGCCTGAGAGTATTCCTCTATTGTTTCTGCGAATTCCCACTTTTATTCCCTAATTATCGCGTCTAAAACTTGTCATACCAGTAAATACACACGGTCCCACTTATAAGAATACCATTGTAAATGTTGACGAAGTCCTAAGATTGGGGCAAAAAAGGGGAGCATATTGGTTAAATTATGGTAAAAAACTAAATCGGAAGAAATTGAAATTTAAATGCAATATATTGATATAATTGAAGAAATTAAGAATACGCGCGTTTTGGTGGTTGGTGACGTGATGCTCGACCAGTTTGTATATGGTGATGCGGAACGTATTTCTCCGGAAAGTCCGGTTCCGGTTCTGCGAATCAAAGACAAAAAAGAAATGCTGGGTGGGGCCGGTAATGTTGCATCGAATCTGGCTGGATTACAGGCTGATTGCAAATTCATATCTGTTGTGGGTGACGATGAAAACGGTTCCAAGATTCGTAACATTATTCAATCACTGGGCTTTGATGATTCAGGACTTGTCACAGATGCTTCGAGACCGACAACGGTCAAGACGCGATACATCGCGCAGGGTCAACAATTGTTGCGCACAGATTCAGAAAAAACAGATTCAATTTCTGATGATGTTGCAAAAAAGCTGCAAGATAAAGTCGCAACAATGATCAAAGATGTGCAGGCTGTTATTATTTCCGATTACAACAAAGGTGTTTTGTGTCGTGAGTTGATTGCTGCTGTGATTGCGCAGGCCGGTCAACATGACATACCGGTTTTGGTTGACCCGAAGCGTGATGATTTTTCCATTTATGCTGGTGCGGATATTGTTACACCAAACAAAAAAGAGCTATCTGATTCTGTCGAAGGTATGTCGGTTGATAACGACGAACATGTGACGGAAGCCGCGCGCGCGCTGATCGAAAAAAGCGATATCAAAATTATTATTGCGACACGTTCCAATGAAGGCATGAGCATTGTTCAAGCTGATCAGGAGCCGATTCATATGAAAGCTAATGTGCGTGAAGTCTATGATGTATCAGGTGCTGGCGATACTGTGATTGCTGTTTTGGCTGCTGCCATGGGAGCGGGTGCCCAGTTAAAGGTTGCTGCGACGATGGCGAACATGGCCGGTGGTATTGTTGTTGGGAAAACGGGAACATCGCCCATTATGATTGATGATTTTGCCGCGCAGATGTGGCCAAAAAATCAAGCGCCTGTTCTGGATTGGGAAGATGCACGTGAGCAAATTGAAAGCTGGCAAGCGCAAGGTTTGAGCGTTGGTTTTACCAATGGGTGTTTTGACATCGTGCATTACGGACATGTGAATTACCTGAACGAAGCCAAACAAAAATGTGACCGTTTGATCTTGGGGTTAAATTCGGATCAGTCGGTTAAAATTCTGAAAGGTGCCAACCGTCCGATCAACGATGAAAAGGCGCGGGCTACAGTCATGGGCGCGATGGGTAGTATCGATATGGTTGTGTTGTTCGGAGCGGAAAATGATGATCAGGATAATACGCCTTGCGCCGTAGTTGATGCCTTACGCCCCGATAAGTTTTTTAAAGGCGGGGATTACACCATTGATCAATTGCCTGAAGCCAAGGTCGTTCAAGGCTATGGCGGGGAAGTGGACATCATGCCCGTTTATGAAGGGTATTCCACGACCAGTATCATCAATAAGTCGAAGCAGGATAAAGCTGCGTAAAAAAGCCGGGAAATTCATCCCGGCCTTTTTTGAATTACTCTTTAGAAATATTGAGTGACTCAACTTTTATATGTTCGAAGTGACCAGTGGATATATCTCTTTCCCCAGTGTTAAAACCGAAAGCAATTTTCCCAAAAGGCTTGAATAGCGGAAAATCACCGGCGCTTATCCAGTCTTTTGCAAATTCATATTCATATCTTACAAAAGCTTTTAGTACTTGCCCCTCTTTAACCAGTTTTAATTCCCCAATGTTATCTTTCAAGAAATCATTAAATGCTAAGTGGTTATGATGACAATCAAGATAAACAGGATATTTTTCTTTATCATGGCAATTAAACTCTATGACCTTAGAAAATCCTGTATCATTTTTATCTCCATCAAATTTTGAGTTAAACCTAATAAAAATATCATGAGGTTCTCGAAGATATGTATTGGCAAAGATGAAATTATCTTTGTCTTGATACAGGCCTAGTTTAAAACTTTCACTTCCTGTTTGTGATTTCAAAGAAAACTTGATAGTTGCTTGCCAGTCTCCCTCAGGTAAGTCTTTATTCAACATAAAAATGTTTTCCATGTCTTTATCGTTGGCAATGCTTAGTTTTCCATCAGAGACTGAATAAAACTGGGATTTTTCTTCAGCTATAACCCAATCTGTTTCCGATAAAGGTTCATCGAAGGATGTTTCGAATATAACTTTTTCAGTTTCGATAGTCTTTGTATTTTCAGGTTTTTGTTTGGCAATGAATTCCTCTTCACGAACTTTGACGGTTTCGGCCACTTCCGTGAATGCTTCGCCAAGTCCTTCATTATCAGATGCCGTGATATATTTTCCGTTTCCTGCCTCGGCAATACATTTCAGCTGCTCTTGCGCTTTATCATCAACATCAAATCCTATGACATGCACATCGACGTTTAACCCTTCTTCTTCACGTAAGCGTTTTACAGCGGCGCATGGGTCACCGCCACAGGTTTCAATTCCGTCAGAAATGAGAACAACATTGTTATTCGCATCCGGTTGCGGGAATTGTTTAGCCGTAAACAGTAGGCTTTCAGCAATCGGTGTTTTTCCCTTTGGTGTGAAGTTTTCTGTGCTCGTGATAAATGATTGTTTGTTGAGAGGAGAGAGTGGTAGGAGTGTTTCAACATCCTGACAATTTTTCTCTTCCCTGTGTCCATACGCAATTAAACCCGCTTTGGCAGTGCTTGGAAATTCTTCCACAGTGTCATAGAGCGCTCCGAGCGCAGTTTCGATTTTAGCCTTACCGTCGATTTGCCCCCACATAGAATTAGATCCATCGAGAACGACAAAAATATTTGTTTCGGCCTGCACCGAGCTGGATATCAGAGCTAAAATTACAGCAGCAGTTGAAAGCTTGAGCGGTTTAAACATATGGCATTCCCTCATCGTTTTGGTTAGAATCAGTTGGTGTGTAACCATATTCATGGTCACATCGATACACCTGTTTTTCAAGGATTAAACTCATGATTTTAAAAAGCTTTTATCCCGTTATATTTTC
>JBCCLQ010000003.1:0-27591 GCA_039026795.1 Pseudomonadota bacterium | reverse complement strand
TTATGATCTGGAGGATATTATCCCAGCTTATTTAAAAGGAATCAGCACCCATAGGCAGGACAATAAAACCCATATTTATGGCGTGCCTTCGGGGGGGGAGACTTCTCTTTTGGCATATCGTAAAGATATTCTCGCAAAATATCAGATACAGCCTGCGCATAATTACGAAGAGCTGAAAGACCATATTGCCTTTTTTGCGCGCAAAGAACCAGATTTAATTCCACTTGGCATGCGTACCGGTGCAGGGCATTCCGTAACGCATGGCTGGTTGTTGCATTTCGCACCATATGGGGGTGTGTTTTTTGATCAGAATCATACACCAACCATTCAAACTAAAGCAGGAAGAGAAGCGCTCGATTTTATAAAATTATGCGTGCAAAATGGCTCTGTTGGAATGGGAGCATGGGGCTTTGGCAATGTTCTGGATAATTTTTTACAAGGAAAAATGATTTATTATCTGGATTCGATTGCGCTGTTTGGGCAGCTTATGAATAAAAACCGCTCAACCCTTGCTGAGAAAGTCGGCTTTGCAAAACATCCTTATGCTGAAAAATATTCTGGTCAACTTGGGGGCTTTGGCCTTGCAATTCCTAAAAATGCGAAACATAAAGATAATGCTTTTAAATTGATGCAATGGCTTACCAGCAAGAAAAATGACCTTAAAATTGCACTAAGGGGGGGCAGTGCATCGCGTATATCAACATTAAATAATCCGCTTTTGCTTGAGAAAGTGAAGGGATACGCAACAATCAGAGATTTTATTCCATATATTAATGCAGAATGGCGCCCGAATATTCCAGAATGGTCAAATATTTCCCAGCGTATCCTTGGTGTTAAATTGTCGCGCGCTATCATCAAAGATATTCCTTCCGAAGAAGCACTCGGGATGGCGCAGGCAGATATAAAGTCATTCATGCAAAAATCAGGTTATTATTTATGATCTATCAACGTAGCACACCTTATTTCTTTTTGGCGCCTGCTGTGATGATCATCGCCATTGCAGCCTTTTATCCAACATTGGTGACAGTTTTTCTATCGCTTTTTGATTGGGAGCTCGGGCAAAAGTTCATTCAGGCACGTTTTGTTGGATTTGAAAATTTTACATCTGCTATCACAGATCAGGCGATTTTATATTCTGTTGGGACAACTCTGTTATTTGCTTTCTGCGTTGTTGGATGTGAAATGATCCTTGGAATTTCTCTGGCGCTGGCCCTTGAAAAGCCTTTAAAAGGTACAGCCTTCTTTCGAAGTATTTTTATTCTACCCATCATGATCGCACCTATTGTTGTCGGTCTGTTATGGCGCTTTATCTTTGATGCAGAATTTGGGTCCGCTAATATTCTGCTCAATATGTTGGGCTTTGATGACCTTCCCTGGCTGAGCAACCCGAATCTTGCCTTTATTGCCATTATCATCGCAGATATCTGGCAATGGACACCTTTTGTCTTTATCCTCATCTTTGCAGGTTTGAAAGGCGTAGACCCCTCTATCATTGAAGCTGCAAAAATGGATCGCGCAAATAGCTTGCAAATTTTATTCCGTATCAAACTTCCGATGTTGATGCCTGTGATCATGGTTACTCTTTTGATGCGCCTGATCGAAGCCTTTCGCGTGCTTGAAGTGATCTTTATTATGACTTTCGGTGGGCCCGGGCAGGCGACAGAAATTCTCTCTATGGGGATTTATAAAATCGCCTTTATCGGCGGAGAGCTCGGATATGCTTCGGCTGCTGCCGTGATTCTACTCGCGATCGTTGGAAGCCTCTCTTTTGTGTTGATAAGATTCTCTAATCCCCTCAAAAAACGATAAAATATGCAACGCAACCATATACATAATTATCTGATTTTATTTTGTCTGGCCGCAATCAGTCTCGCGCCGATCGGGCAAATGATCCTGACCTCCTTTAAAACGCAAAATGATCTGTTATCCGGAAGCCTGTTTTTTACCCCAACTCTTTCACATTACGGAAAGCTTTTTCAAACGGCAGAGTTTTCTCTTTATCTCTGGAATAGTATTTATGTCGCCACAACCTCAACAATCATATGCATCATAACCGGAGCCATGGCCGCATATAGCCTCTCACGCTTTCGCTTTAAAGGCCGTAATCTCTTTGCCATGCTCACTTTATTCCTCCGCACAGTGCCGCTTGCTGTCCTTGCCGTTCCTGTCTTTCTGATCTGGGCATCATGGGGGCTGACTAACTCTCTCTTTGGGTTGATATTGCTATATTGTGCCGTCAATTTGCCTTTCACAATCTGGATTTTATACGGATTTTTCGATCAATTGCCGGAAGAACTCGAAGAAGCAGCCCTCATGGATGGCGCAAATTATCTCACAATCTTCGTCAAAATCATTCTTCCGCTTATCATGCCCGGCCTCGCCGCCGCCGCAATTTTTACTTTCCGTATCGCCTGGAATGATTTTATTCTCGCTTTTGTCCTCACTGATATGGATACACGCACAATCTCAGTCGCGGCCTCTCTCTTTATTACCGATGTCGGCGTTGAATGGGGAAAAATCATGGCATTGGGTACAATTATCGCCCTGCCGCCATTGCTCATTACAATATTTTTCTCGCGTCATATTATTGGCGGCCTGACCGCAGGAGCCGTAAAGTAAGAATTTCTTAATATTTTGCGACCAGATTTAATAGAAGTTAGATCGTGTGAGACCAAAATTGAACGAGACGCTCCTACAGCTTTTTTCTGAGTGGCATTTGGCAGGGTATGTTTATACCGTGTTTCTGGTCTTTGTGCGCGTCGGTGCAACCGTTGCAACATTGCCCGGCTTCGGTGAGCAATTTGTCTCTCCGCGGGTGAAGCTGATTCTCTCTCTCGGGCTCGCTGTTGCGCTGCAACCTATTATCACTACTCCGTTAGGGGATGTTCCTATTTTCTCCGATATGCTCCTGCAAATTGGCAGTGAATTTTTTACCGGCGCCATGTTTGGCATTTGGGTCAGACTTATCTATCAAGCATTATCAATTACCGCAGGTTTTTGCGCACAAGTTCTGGGGATCACAAATATCTTTGATGCCTCTCTTGAGCCCGGCGGTGCCCCAGCTCTATCTGGTTTTCTCAGCTTTACAGCGCTTGCTGTGCTCTCCGCAACAGGAGGGCATTATTTCATCTTTCAAGCCTTTGCGAAAACATATAATCTCGTTCCCTTTAACACAGCCTTAGACCTTGGAGATGCCAGCTTCTCAGTAATAGAGGCCGGATTGCTCGCAATTTCACTGGGCCTCAGAATGGCGCTGCCTTTTCTGGTGATTGGCTTTCTTATCAATATTGGCCTCGGTTTCGTCAATAGAGCCATGCCTCAAATTCCAGTTTTCTTCGTTGGACAACCCCTGATGATAGGTGTTGGCTTCGCACTTTTAAGCCTATTGATGGGCACAATGATGCTGAATTGGAGCGAAGAAATGCGTGTCTTCCTGATAGATAGGCTCTAACCATGGCTGATGATAGCGACGAAGAACAGGATGATAAGAATTACGAACCCACGCCCCAGAAGCTCGACAAAGCACGAGAGCAGGGGAATATTGCCCAATCAAAAGAATTGCATGGTCTAGCGCTCTATATAGGCATTTTATCTGCCTCCCTATTTGCCGGAGCATGGTCTGTCACATATATCGGCGAAAGACTTTATCTGTTGATGGCGAATGCGCATATGATGATTGTTGGTGAAAATCGTGTTTCTCTTGCTGAGGCTCTGGGAGATTTAACGCTTCATGTTCTGATCGGACTTATCCCTATTGTAGGGACTATGATGCTTTTTCCGCTTATCAGTATGGTTGCGCAGCAATCTATCACTTTTGCACCAGATAAGATTATTCCAAAAATATCTCGTATTTCGCTTATACAGGGTTTTAAAAACAAATTTGGACGCGATGCGCTCGTAGAATTTCTTAAAGGCCTCGTTAAAGTCGGATTGGTCGGGGTAGGCTTTGTGATCATCGCTATGCCGATGATTGATGGTGCACCGGCTCTTATCGGGATGAATTATCGCCTATTAGGGCCGCTTCTTGCGAATGTCTGGATTGAGGTCTTGATTGCAGTGACATCTATCGCCGCTGTCATTGGTATATTTGATTTTCTCTGGCAGAAATATAGCTTCATGCAGCGCATGATGATGAGCTATAAAGAAATTAAAGATGAGATGAAAGAAAATCAGGGCGATCCACATCTGAAATCTAAGCGTCAGGAAATGGGGCGTGATATTGCAATGAATCAAATGCTTGCAGATGTGAAAGAGGCCAATGTTATTATCGTCAACCCAACTCATTATGCTGTGGCCTTAAAATGGTCGCACGGGCAAGGACATGCACCAATATGTATCGCCAAAGGAACCGATGAGATTGCATTTGAAATCCGCGCCCGCGCCAAAGAGCATAATATCCCATTGCGCTCAGATCCACCTCTCGCGCGGACTTTATATGCCTCTGTTAAAGTGGGCGATGAAATCTTAGAAGAGCATTATCGCGCCGTTGCCGCCGCCATCCGCTTCGCAGATGAACAGCGCCGCAAACGTAAGGGTAGGATTTATAGTTAAAAGCATCATTTTTATGATTTGTCTCCAACCATGGAGCACTAGAAGCTGTCTAGCAGGGGTAATAAAGATGATTTTACCATCCAACTTTGCCTGTGAACCATCTTTTGAGACGGCATGTACTTTATAACCCGAACTATGGATAAGAAAATGAAGAGCAACCATCGCCGTGCACGTCTTTGCGAGCGCAGCGAAGCAATCTCTTTGCATACAAATACAACAGATTGCCACGGTTGCTATGCACCCTCGCAATGACTCAGATTTTAATTGTTAATCGTTGTAAAATGTGGTTTTTCCTTATCCATAGTTCGGGTTTAAAGGTTAAAGAAATAGGCGGTTTTTATGAAAAGAAATAATCTAGCAATAGAAAAAAATCGCTGCATCTTATGGCTTCCTAGTTTACCAGAGGCAAGCATAATGGCTGATTTGGCTGTGCAAAATAACATTACTTTTATCAGGATTATGGGAAGTTTTGAGATCTAAAAAAAGCGGTAAAAATATAAAAATGGCTAAGCGTAATGGAAGTCATTCGAACTGTTGAGGAAAGTAGATTATTTATATTAGGAACACAAAAAACTGTTTCACTAACTAACAGCTTTGTGAAAACTAAGCCCTAATTCAGTTAACGAAAAAAGCTCTGTATCTTTGTAGGAGGCTACACGATGATCTCCCATAGAAATAGCTCCAGTGACGACCCCAGGCGTTATACAACCTAATCGCATGAGATTTCTTAGTGAAAGCTCACAATCTTTTAGGTCAATATTGAGATTAGAGCATATTTTTGATCTATCAAATAAACCTAACTCTGTACCTTCTAGTTCAGCCTTCTGATGCTGAATTGTAATCGTATCAAGAATTAAAGCATCGAGGGGATCTATTTCGGAAAGTATACTTACATAACTTCTTTTTATTTCCTCTCGATATTCAGGATTCATTGCATTAGCCAACATATTCGCCCATTTAGTATGGAGACTATCATCATCTTCTATTGTGGCATTTTCAATAAGTGGAATACCAATTTTAGGTAAAACTGGGTCTGGGAAATCTACGCCAGCATCTTCAAGTTTCTTTTTAGTTTTTTCATGAAGAAGCAACAATTTCTCCGAACGATAATATTTTAATTTATCTGATAGAAGCCCAACAGAGTTTTCTAGTAAATCCCCAAAGACTCGATCAAAGAAACCAACCATCTTCTCTGAAGCTGCAATAGCTTTTCCAGCAGTTTTTGCGACTTCTTTTATTGCTTCAGTTTCTTCAGTCATATCAATAGGTTCGAAAAATATCCAAATACGTTTAATGGCGGAGCAATCGGGAGTCGATTTAAACTCTCTGTTTGAAGAATTAGCCGATTGGGAAGCACAACTCAAGCCATTAGAGCAAGACGTATTTGACGAGTTGGGAGGGCCAGAGCTATGAGCCATTCTGACCAACTCAACTTGCTTCAAGATTTCAACACTAGCAGTGGTGTTACGAAGAGCAAAAAGAAGAAGTCTAAAACCACGTCTATTTCCGTGCGTGTGACAGAAGAAGAAAAAGCCACGTTGCAAGCAATGGCTGGCACGATGGCGCTGGCGCATTTCATTCGTAAAAAGGCGCTTGGTGATGATGCAGAAAACCGCGCTAAACAGCACCAAGTGAAGCCACGCACGCCATCGGTGGATAGCAAAGAGATTGCACGATTGCTTGGCATGTTCGGGCAGTCCGAGCTTGCTACATCTATGCTGGCGTTATCACTAGCCGCAACACAGGGCAATATCGATGTTACGCCTGAGCTTGAAGACAAGATTGAATCTGCGTGTGATGACATTCACACCATCAAACTTGCCTTGATCCTCGCCCTAAATGTAAAACCACAAGGATCATAGCATATGATCATCAAAGGCAATCAGCGCGGCGGAGCCAAGGATTTGTCTCTGCATCTTATGAAAGATGAAAATGAAGTGGTTGAAGTCCATCAATTGCGCGGCTTTATGTCGCGTGACCTGATGGGTGCGCTCAATGAAATTTATGCCATTTCTCGCGGTACGAAATGCAAACAATTCATGTACTCGCTGTCGCTCAATCCGCCGATAGGTGAAACGGTGAGTATTGCCGATTTTGAAGATGCTATTGAGCAAGCAGAAAAACGCCTTGGTCTGGTTGGCCAACCACGCGCTGTAGTGCTCCATGAAAAGGAAGGCCGCCGCCATTGCCATGTCGTTTGGAGTCGCATTGATATTGCCACCATGACAGCGCCTCGCATATCCTATGACCATGAAAAGCTCAATGATTTATCGCATGAATTATATTTGCAGCATGGCTGGGACGTGCCGGAAGGGTTTAAGAAACGCGGAGAACACAATCCTACCAATTACACCCATGCAGAGCACCAGCAAGCCAAACGTGTGGGTAAACATGCGGGGCAGATCAAAGCCGATATTCAAGAAGCATGGGCTGGGTCTGATACCAAAATAGCCTTTGAACATGCCTTGGCAGAAAAAGGCTATTTTCTAGCCCGTGGTGATCGCGGGCGTTTTGTGCTGGTGGATACACATGGTGAAGTCTATCCGCTGCGCCAGCAAGTTCCTTTAAAAGTAAAAGAGTTTCGTGCAAGGCTTGGCGATGAAACGGATTTACCAAGCGTGCAGGATATTCTTGATCGGCTGGCCTTAGAGCGTGAGACTAAACCTACTTATGATACTGCAAAGCTGCTGACACAAATAGAGCGTTACCATGCAGCATTCACGCCTGCCATGATGGATCGCACGCTTAAAACCATTATCAAAGACAAGGTAGAGCGTCACACCGCCATACAAGAAATCTTGCAATCGCCTGATATTGTTTGCATCGGTGAACGTGATGGCAAGCATGTGTTTGCTACCAAAGCCATGTTAGATGTAGAAAAGCGTATGGCTGAGAATGCCAAAGCAATGGCGCATAAGCCCATACATTCAGTAGATAGCCATGCGGTACATCGTGCTATTTTTAACCTGAATAATAAGATTGCTAGGGAAACAGGCGGTAAAGCTAGTTTAAGCCGTGAACAAGCAGACGCCTTGCATCATATGGCCAGCGACAAACAATTGTCGCTGGTGGTTGGTGTAGCTGGCGCAGGAAAAACCACCATCATGGAAGGCGCAAAAGAAGCGTTGGAATCCCAAGGCTACCGCGTGCGCGGGGCTGCGCCTTCGGGTGTGGCGGCTAGTGGTCTGCGTGAGATTGGCATGAATGCCAGTACCTTGCATGCGTTGGAATACCGCATCAAAACAGCAGAAAAAATATTACAGGAAAATGAGGGAAAACCGCTCACGCAAAAGCAAACCTCCTTTATCAAAAGCGCTATGCTCACCAATAAAGATGTGCTGATTGTTGATGAAGCGGGGATGGTATCAGCCAAGCAGTTGGCGAATATCATTGAACTGACCAAGCAGGCAGGCGCAAAATTGGTGCTGGTCGGTGATCCTGCACAATTGCAGAGCGTAGAGGCTGGCGCGGCCTTCCGCACTCTTTTAGAACGTAACGACTCGGCATCACTTACTGAGGTACGCCGCCAGAAAACAGACTGGCAACGTGAAGCAACAATCCAGCTTTCTAAAGGCAATGTGGCGGATGCTTTGCAAACCTACGGCAAGCATGGCTGTATCACGCAGGCAAAAATGCGTGATGATGCAAAAGCCGAATTGGTTAAAGATGTGATGCAGGCGCAGAAAATAACACCTGACAAAAGCCGTTTGGTATTGGCATACACCCGCAAAGACGTGGCAGACCTCAATGCCATGATAAAAGCAGAAATGGTCAAGGCAGGTAAAGTATTGGCGGAAAATATTAACGTGCCTGTCACCGTTAGAGAAGACGGCCATGAACGCCAAGAAATGCAGGGTTTTGCCATAGGTGATCGTATCTTGTTCCGTAAGAATGATACCAACCTTGGCGTGATGAATGGTACGTTCGGTACATTGAAACATGTTGAAAACGAACAATTTCATGTCGAATTAGACAATGGCAAAACAGTATCCTTCTCACCGCAGGAATACAGTTACTTTCAACTTGGTTACGCCACCACCGTACATAAATCACAAGGTGTAACAGTGGATCAAGCTTTTGTGCTGGCAACCCCGCATTTTGACCGCCATACTACCTATGTAGCTATGAGCCGCCATAAGCAGGCGGTGAAGATTTATGCCAACCGCCAAGAATTCAAAACTGATAAATGGCTTTATCAATGCCTCGGCAAAGAAGGTGAAAAACTCTCCACGCTTGATTTTACCGATACACGGCAAAGAGTTGTTGAGCCTGAGCCACAGCAAAAATCTAACCCATCATTCCTTGATCGGCTGAAATCCTTCTTCATCCGTGGCCAAGAGCCTGCACAACAGGAGTCCAAGCCCGAACATCAATATTCAGGACGCTGGATTGACGCACCTGAACAGGAAAAAGAAGAAGAAGTCCACACCACAACACGCACTTTAAACCAACAGGAATTTATCGCCTTGCGTGATGAATTTCTCAAAAAAGCAGAAATGGCCGAAGCTCAAAACACCATTGAACAAGAACAGCAATCTGATTACACACACAGGCTGGAACGATGAGAATTGCCGCCTGAACCGTAGTGCAGGCGGCGCGATTTTATGGGGGTGTGAGAACAAACTAATTTGTTGATCGTCTGGGTTGGCAATGCCGAAAACTTGCCGTGCCATTGCCATAGTGTGTTTGCCTTCAAAAATCGGCGTATCTATACAGGTCATAACGCCTTGCCAGCTCGCCCAGATTTTTAAGCCAACCCCTTGATATTCTACTTTGACGGAATCACGGCAACCGCCACCGCCTGCAATGCCAAGCTCACGGCGTAGGGCATCATGTAAATCCTGATCATTTAGCCCTGTTTCTACGCGTTCCCTCCAACGTTTCTTTGCGCCTGTAGTGTTAGTCACGGCACGCACAAATGCTTGTTTCTTCTCTTCTTCTGTTAAAATCCGTGTGACTGTTTTTTCAGGGTGCATAAATGAGGGCATGACCCGCAATTCAAAGCCCTGCGCTTTTCGGTAGGCGGTATCAGAGGCATTTCTGCCTCTGAATAGTTTAATCCACTTGCCACCTGCATAATCGGGATGTCTGCCCCATGTGATATAATGTGTCATGTTACAATCCCTTTACGCGCAACGATAAATGATGTTTTCACCAGCGATACAGGTTTCGCTGTAATCAACAGCCAAATCACGCGCCATTTTATCGTAATCAAGATAAAAGCTGATGTTGGCAGGAATTTCACCATATAGTCCTTCATCGACAAACTGCATGGCAAGGTCACGCATGCTGTCTTCATAGTAAATATCTATGTCAAAATCATTTGGGCTATCTTTGGTAAAGTCAAATTGGTATCCGCATTCACCTACAGCGATAATCAAAGCCTGTTTTTCGTGTTCTTCCCATTCATCCACGGCATCAATGAAATGGTGAATATTGCCCTGATGGACACCTAAAGCTTTGAATAGCTCCGTATCAATGCTCTCTCCATCAATAAACTGGATTTCAAATTCCTCGACCTGACCACCAAAGTCATTCTTACAAGTGGCATATTTTGCATCATATTCTTCCATATCTGAAAAATAAAACCCTGTTGCACTGATGTCGTAGGCTCTCGCGTAAAACTGTGTCATGTCTCTAACTCCTTTAAGTTGGGTTGCAACGCAAACCCTATAGGGTTCGCTTGTAACCTTGCCTCGTGGCGAACAGCGGGTGTGCAAACGGAGCAGGGAAATCGGCGCAGGCAGCGCCTCTTTTTTGGGGGATGACCTTTAGGGGGAGCCGAAAAAGTGGGGATGCATGCGATCTATTTTACTCGCAGTGCGCCGAGGGTCGGAGACCCTAAGCCTTGAATCAAAACAAATTATCGGCTGTTTTAATATTGTGTATTAAACTGGACGGAATATGAACCTCTCATCACAGGATCAACGGAATAACCTAACAGTCACACAGCACAAAGAACTAACAAGAGCACATAGAAGGATTGCTGTTATCGGCTGTTTTACGGCTATGATATGGCTACTAAAGCACAATAAGCTATAAACCAACACGAAAGGCTAATAATAGCGCAAAAAATTAATATGAATTAATGGGTATTTATAGGTAAATTTTCGGGTATTATTGAAATTTACCTTGCAATATGGATATTTACGGGTATTGTTATGGGTATGACTATAAATACCACTTCATTACATATTACACCCCAAATCCTGTCCCTCATTGCAGAGCTAGATGAATTTAAAGGAGCATGGAAAGCTCTTGGCACATTAGCGCCGGAACGATTATCTGCCTTGCGCCGAGTAGCTACCATTGAAAGCATTGGCTCATCTACTCGTATTGAAGGGAGCAAGCTTACGGATAAAGAAGTCGCGGCTCTCCTTTCCAATTTGGAAATCAAAAAATTTGATACGCGAGATGAACAGGAAGTAGCCGGTTATGCTGAGGTCATGGAAACGGTGTTTGCGCATGCTGATGTTATTACATTGACAGAAAATCATATCAAACAGCTACACCGCGATTTACTGCAATATAGCCAGAAAGATGAACGGCATCGTGGCGATTATAAGACCAATACCAACCATGTAAGTGCATTTGATACTGATGGAAAAGAAATCGGTATCATATTTGAAACTGCAACGCCATTTGAAACACCGCGCCTAATGACTGAATTGGTGGAATGGGCAAACCAATTTTTAGATAACAGAGAACTTCATCCCCTGCTTATCATTGCTATTTTCATTGTTATATTCTTGGAAATACATCCATTTCAGGATGGTAATGGTAGATTGTCGCGTGTCCTTACAACGCTTTTATTGCTAAGAAGTGGCTATAGCTATGTTCCTTACAGTTCACTTGAAAGCGTGATTGAGCAGACTAAAGAAGCCTATTACATTGCCTTACGAAAAACACAGGGAACCATTCGCAATGATACGCCGGAATGGAATGCCTGGGTGGTTTATTTCCTGCAAGCTTTAAAACAACAGAAGCAAAGGCTGGAAAAGAAAATTGAAAGAGAACAGATTGTTATCGGCACATTGCCTGAACTCTCTGTCAAAATACTTGAATTGGCTAAAGAACATGGTCGGCTTACCATAGGGCAAATCGTTAATTTAACAGGTGCAAACCGAAATACGGTGAAAAAACATCTGCAAACACTTGTTGCAGCTAATCACTTAAAGCAACAAGGAACTGGTAAAGGCACTTGGTATGAGCGGGTTTAGTAAATATATTAAAAATTAAGGCATGTAAATAATGACTATGTTCGCAGAATGGAAAGGAAATATTTTATTCCCACCTCTACCTGAGAGAAGGCTCAAAATTGGTGAGCATGCAGTCGTACAAACTCCGTTTCTGGAAACCATGCAATATGTTGAAATTTTCAGTTCTCAATTAGCAGGGCATTTTCTTATTCGTACGAAAATGCAGGAACCTTTTAATGAGATTTTAATTCGTAAAAAAGGTGCAAAAAAGGTTGATACAGATTTAGGGGTTATTTATTCCTCTGACATTGAAAAGATCGCTGACATATCAGATACAACGAGCTTTAAATGGGAGAATTACGACAAGTTTGAGCAACATGCTTCTACACCTGAAAAAGTATTGAAAAACTGGCGTGGCAAGTTTCGATTCAATTTAGAAGATGATGAACAAGGTTTGTCAGGTTTAAGGACACCTCAAATAGCATCATTGCACGCCATTTCTGCCCATTTTGCTGTTGGCAAACAATTTGATCCTGCCACAGTTGTTTTACCTACAGGCACAGGCAAAACGGAGACTATGTTGGCAACAATGGTCTATAGGCAATTACCTAAAATATTAGTTCTTGTGCCTACTGATGCGCTTCGAACACAAATTGCCAATAAGTTTATGTCACTTGGGGTTCTACCCTATGCAGAAACAGTTCCTCATGAAATTGCTCGACCATTTGTTACGCGTCTTACCAAGGGATTACGCTCAGTAGAAGAAGCAAGAAACGTGTTAGATAGTACCAATGTCATCGTGACATTACCAAATACCCTAGAAGTATCTGCTCCTGAAGCTGTATCGTATCTTACAAAACACTGTTCCGATTTGATTGTAGATGAAGCACATCATGTTAGCGCGCCCAAATGGGCTGAGATACGGGAAAAATTTCAAGACAAACGCATAATCCAGTTTACGGCAACTCCATTCAGAAGAGATAATAAGAGGATAGATGGAAAAATCATTTTCAATTTCAAATTAGGTGATGCTCAGGCTGCCGGGTATTACCGACCTATTAATTTGGTTGCAGTTGAAGAGTTTGGAGATCAAGATGAAAGAGATCGAATAATAGCAACTGAGGCTATAGTTGCTTTGCGAAAGGATCGGGACGAGCTAGGGTTTGATCATTTGCTTATGGCCCGCACAAAAACGAAAGAACGGGCAGAGGCTGTTTTAGATATATATAAGGAATTAGCACCAGATTTAGACCCTCAAATCGTTTTCTCAGGATCAGGACGAACACTACAAAATAGAGCGGCACTCAACAAAATACTGGATCGCAGCGATGCAGGTGCAAAAATAATAGTCTGTGTTGATATGCTCGGTGAAGGTTTTGATTTGCCTAATTTAAAAATAGCAGCTTTGCATGATACACATAAGTCATTAGCAATAACCTTACAATTTATTGGGCGATTTACGCGTAAGGGAACAGAAGGAGAGATCGGAGAAGCAACCGTAGTAGCAAATATTGCAGACCCAGAAACAGAACAAAAATTAGCCAATCTTTATGCTGAGGGTGCTGAATGGGATCTTTTAATAAAACGGCTAAGTGAAGATAGAATTGAGCAAGAGCTAAAATTACAAGATGTGGTACTCGGTTTAAAAGAAAATGGCGATCTCCATTCACAGCTATCTTTATGGAACTTATGCCCAGCACTTTCTGCCCAGATTTATAAAACAAAGTGCATAGATTGGTCGCCGGAGAATTATAAGAACGTCTTACCAAAAGGCTCGGAAAGCTGGTATTCAATCAGTGATGAAGATAACATTCTGGTCGCTGTTGTTCATCGTACTGATAGTGTCGGTTGGGGAAATTACCAAAATCTTTTTAATTCGTTTTACGACTTAGTACTGGCGCATTGGAAAAAAGAAGATGGTGCATTATTCTTATATTCCAGTGACTATAAAGGATTGCGTATTGAGAAGATGGCGCAAGAAATTACAGATGATGATACCGAACTTTTATGTGGACCAACAATTTTCAATATTCTCAATAATGTTCAATTGCCATTAGTTAAGAATCTAGGTTCTTCTAGGGTGGGCGCTATCAGCTTCACTTCTTATTTTGGCCCCAATGTCACCGAGGGGTTAGCTAGCATTGAGAAAGCAGAATCTGAGCTAAATAATATTGCATGCCTAGGGTATGAAGACGGAGAACGTGTTTTATGGGGAGGAACACAAAAGCGCGGGAAAGTCTGGCAACAGACAAGTGGAACAATATCTGATTGGTTAAGTTGGTGCACTAAAACTTGGTCAAAAGTTACAAATGAAGCAGGGTTAGATGTAGCGAATATAACTCGCGACTTTCTTCGACCAAGAAAATTACACCAACCTCATTCGTCATACCCTATTGCAGTGCAATGGGGTGAACGGACACAGATGGGATTTAATGACAAACAATTCATTCTTTTTGGTAAAAACGAAATTCCTTTGTTTTTAGTGAATTTGGATATTGCTGGCGTATCTGACGATAATTCTTTTGTGATTAGAGCTTCAAGTGATGGATTTTCATCAGAATATACATTTGAAGTTTCCACGGATTTAAACGGTGGTTACAGATATCAACGAATGTCTGGACCCGAATTACTATTCAAGCGATCAAATACACAGGCGATTGAAATAGAAGAATATCTTATGAGTGATCCGTTTATTATTAGATATGCTGATGGGACTCATTCATACAACTGTTATCATATCCCTGTAAATTTAAATGCAGGTACTTTCTCCAAAGATAGATTAGAGATTTGGGATTGGTCGAATATACCGCTAAACCAAGAATCTATGGGAAAAGAAAGAAAAACAGATACAATTCAGCATAAAACGTTTGAGTATATACGGGAAGAGTATGATCTCATATTTAACGACGATGGCTCTGGTGAAGCGGCAGATTTGGTTGCCCTTAAAAACATAAATGATGAAACAATTAGGTTGTGTCTAGTTCACTGTAAAGGAGCGCATGGCGCTCGTATTTCAAGCGATATTACAAATTTTTATACTGTATGCGGTCAAGCTCAAAAAAGTATTGCGGTTAAACATGCAGGTTTACAGACTTTATATTACGATTTGAAGCGTCGACAAGAAACTTGGGTCAAAGAAGGCGCATCGCGATTTCTAAAAGGTGATATGAAATTACTTTCTTTTTTTAAAGAAAAATCACGCAAATCAAAACTTGAATTTGAGGTTCTAATAGTTCAACCGGGCGCTTCTGTGACAACGATTACAAGTGATATTCTGAAACTACTAGGAACAACAGAATTGTTTTTAGTGAAAACAACACAAGCCAATTTCAGAGTAATTGTATCAGAATAGGAAAAAACATTAGAACACTTTTTTAATGTAAGCCTATTTTAGGACCTTACCTAACACGGCCAGGGGGTGAAACGGGGGATGGCAAATCCCCCTCCGAGCATTAGCGAGGCAAGTCGGCCTGAAGTTTACACTTCAGGCACATCTTGCGATAGTCCTAAACAGTAAAACCAGTCCGAAGGACACTGCACTACAGGAGGCTGAAAACCAAAAGCGGGAACAAATCAAACTGCTACCAAAAATAAAGCAACATCACAGCAACCAAGCATGACAAAAAAACAGAGCTAACTCGACAAATAACTTAGAACCTGAGCTACCAGATCAGGAAGGCTTGCCAAGGCCATTAGCAGTAACGCCCTCTGATACGGTGAAATCAGGAATAGAGGTCACTGCCTCAGCATCCAATGCTTCGGGCACTATATCAGGCATAATTCCGGCATGACGCTGGTGGAACACAGAAGAAAGGTCTGAGGCATTGGCATTACGCTCAAATTCCACGGCATGCGAAGGCATTTCCCGCTCCAGTTGGTCAAGTACCTCATCAAGCGTATCATGATCCATCGGGCTGTGATGGTCACGCATTCGATGCTTAATGTCAGTCACCACATCATCGCGGTAAGATTCCGTTTCACCAATCTTCCGGCGTGTATCATCAATAGCAGACTCTCCACTACGATAGGCTTGCCATGAAGGATTGCCATCCTCCCATATAATCTGTTCGACTTCTTCATTGGATAACCTGCTGCCATCTTCGCGATACACAGCACCGCTCTCAGTATCCAGATACACGCGCGAACCATCTGGCAATTGATAGGCATTGGCGCGAATATCAGCCAGATGCGCTTCCTGCTGTTCCAAAACAGTATTCAATTGCGCAAGATGCCGTTCAAGCAAGTCTTCGATGTCTTCAATACGGGAAGCCAGTTCCAGAAATTTTTGCTGATAGAGCGGATCAGTCAGCAACAGAATATCAAGCAGGCTGAGATTATCCTTGTGCTTGCCAGTCTTCTGATTCTGCAAATATTCTTTTCCCTCTGGTGAAAGGAAACGCTTGATTTGCCCTGCATCAAGACCCGCAAGCTCTAAATTTAGGTCTCGGAAGTCTCTGTCACGTGGATGTTCATTACCTGATAACGTCATCAATCACCTGTCAAACTTGCCGCAATCTTTTTCCAGCAAGCCAATAAAAATAGCCGTAGGGCTATGGTCTGGAAAGCGTTTCATAACCTTTTCAATCACCTCAACCTTTTCAGTCGGGTTCTCAAAATACCAGTTCCACACGCAGTCACCTTGTTCCTTATTTTTCAGCGATACGACGTGGCCAATAGACATGAACGCCCCGTTGTAGAACCAGTCTCTTTTGCCCTCTGGAAAACTCAGTAGCCGTTCACTCTTGTAATGATAGCCTGACGCATTCGCTGTTTCCAATACGAACACGCACGACAATATGGAAAGACATAACTTCTCTAATAACCCATTGATACGCATATATTTCACCCTCAATAAGGGAACCTTTGTTTTTGCAATCATTACGGATAGTTGCTATGATGAAGGCATTAGGAAATATGGTGGTTTAGCTGTAATTTCCTGCTAACGAAGGAGCCGAAAAAACAAAGGTTCCCTTCTTTAATGACTGCGTATTTGGGCATCATTTTTAGAGGGAATCGGCTATGAGCAAGCGTTACGGCTACATTCGCGTTAGTACACAAGATCAGCAAATTAACAGGCAATTAGACAACCTTCGGTCGGAGTGCGATGAACTCTTTACCGAGAAAATCTCTGCTACGAATAAGAAGCGTCCGGCCTTTACCAAACTTAAACGCAAGCTGAAAAGTGGCGACGTGTTGGTCGTGCTTGATCTGGATCGGGCTTTTCGTTCGACACTTGAAGCATTGAGGGTGGAGAAATCCTTGCGCGAACGCGGTGTGAACTTTGAAATCCTGTCCATGCGCGTCGATAACAGCACGCCCGAAGGTGAATTGATGTTCACTATTCTGGCAGGGTTTGCACAGTATGAACGCAAATGCCTGATACGACGCACCAAACAAGGTATGGAAAGCGCCCGCGCCAAAGGCAAACAGATAGGTCGTCCTTTTAAGTTATCCGATGAACAAGCAAAAGAAGCCAAAGCGATGGCAGGTTTTGGCCATGATCTTCGTGAAATTGCAAGGCAATATGGTTGTGCCAGACAGACGGTGCAGAGTGCTATTGAGCGAGTGTCCGAGTCTTGAAGGTTTTTATTTATTAAACAAATAACGCCAAATTTAAAATAGAAAGACTACGCGTTACGCAATAGTCTTTCTATTTCTTCATTGCCTCCACTTTTTGCATAAGTTAGTGCGGTTTTACCTTGTTTACATTCTTGATTAATTCGTAAATCTTTAGATGAAAGCAATAATTCTACTGTATGCTTACAATTTGTCATCACAGCACACATCAATGCTGTTCCGCCTCCGCTATGACATTGATTTACATTAATATTATTGTGTTTTAGAAGTGATTGAGTTATGTGCTCGTTTCCATATTGAGCTGCAAACATTAATGCTGTGCCGCCATTTTTATCTGCTTTATTTACATCAACCCTTTTGTCTGCAAGCAATATATCGACTATATCCTCATGTCCATCCATGGCGGCAAAGATTAACGCCGTTACACCATTATTATCAGCCTGATTAACATCAATTCTACTGTCAGAAATCAGCTCCTTAACAAGATTCTTATGGTTTTTTATAACAGCAAAGATTAACGCTGTTACTCCGTTTTCATCTGCCATATTTACTCTAATAGCATTATGAGAAAGCAATAGCTTTACGGCCGGAATATGGCCTTGTACAGCAGCTTGCATTAATGCCGTACCCTTACCTGCATTAATCTGATTTACATTCAATTCATCATACTTAAGCAATAACTCAACTACTCTTACATGACCTTCTAAAGATGCATACATAAGTGCCGTAGCACCATTTTTTCCTGTTTGATTTATATCTTCACCAAGTTTTATCAGAAGCTCCACTACGTTAACGCAGTTGACGCGTGCGGCTAGCAGTAGAGGTTCATCATCAAGCACTTTACTCCTATTGAGCAGCTTCTGAATTTCAAAAGGGACCTCTGTCGCTTGTTCTTCAGAACTAGACAGTTTCAAGTCAAAGTATAATAGCGCGCATTCTGCGGACTCTGAGATAAATGGATGAGAGATATTGTCATAAAAAACGTTTTCACTAACATCATGAATAACATCCGCTTCATTATATGGAACTCCTGCGGTTTGAAGAAAATGCATGATTGCAACCGAAACACTCCAGCGCATTTTATTGGCTTCAGGAAAGTTGCAAGGTTTCAAGAAGTTCAGTAATGCCTCCCAGTGTTTTCTAACTTCTTCATTTTCTTGATTATCATTGCATAAATTTCGTGTCAGACGTTTGATAAAAGCGATAAACTCCGATGCATCGTTGATTTGGGTCCTTTCATTTCCTGTTGAAAGCATCTGATGAAATACTTGATACATGGCTTTTAATAGGTCTCGATCTTTTTGGGCAGCTTGTAGAAACATGAGGAAAAATGTTTCTCCCAAAATATCCGGTTCAAAAGGTGGAATAGTATCAATAATATGTGGGACAGATAACGTCGTCTTACAAAGACGCTCAACTTCATTGTAATCGCTAAATTTTTCCGCTTGTGGGTGCCTTGCCTTACATTCTGTTAAAGCATCAAAGCTGACACCACTGCGTGCGGTTGCGGCGGCAATAAATGCAGCGGCATAAGCCCCTGCAACTTTTTGCTCTTTTAATTTCCATAGAATACGATTTTGTTTGTTAAGAAAGCCTTGAATTAGTTGTTGTCGGTTCCATTGGGTCACGTCAAGCACCTCTGTATTTTTAGGGGCGCTTCTTATGGCATCACCGAGCAAGATGGCAAATAGTGGCTGCCATGTGGAATGATTAACGGCTTGATTTTCAGTATCATCCGCTGTTACGCAACCCTTTTGTTTTCCATGTTTCAAATATTGGCAGGCTTGTTTAACAGTCTCATTTTTAGTGGGCAATCCCGATGCATCACTCAATATCAATGGTATGATAATATCGCGATCAAGGCTTTGGTTCAGATCAAGAGGTGATCCTTTGTTAAAAAAGAATGTATCGCATTTCGCTGTATCAAATCTGTCGAGACCAAATCGGCCATCAATGCGTAATTGATTGAGATTTTCTGGAAACACATGATCAATCAGCAATATGCGAATGTGATGCTGTAATTCTTTTCTGTTCTGCAATGCATCGCAACGATTCAGTAATGCAGTAAAGGCCGCGTTGTATACATACAGATAGTCAATAACGAGAAGCGTATTAAATTCGGGTGTCCACTGTTTCCAATATTTAGGATCATGGTCGTTATTAAGGTCATGATCGCCCAGAATAATTTGCTCCCATTCATCTTCCGGCATCGTGGGGGAATGAAGCATAAACTCATGCGACAGCCTTGTTTTTCCTGCGCCAGAAGGGCCAGAGATTGCCCAGACTTTGATTGAATCATCGCATGTAATAAATTTGTTCAGTTGTTCAATAAGCTCATCACGCCTTTGGAAGGTGACGTTAGACTCGTGAAAGAGATTGTTTTTGGATGCTTCTGTGGGTCGAAAGCGAATAGGGAACCTTTTCTCAGAGTCTTCGTAATATTTGCCAGGAACAGGGCTACCGATTTTTTCTTCCAACGTTCTTGTTCCACCAAATAAAGCGTAATCGATAATATGGGCGTACATGATGTCATCTACACGAAGATGAAAAAAATAATATACAGCTATAGCTAAATCTAAATCATTTTCATTTTTTCTCCAGTTATCAAAGTACTTGGTGACATAGTTTCCTGATTTTCCATCAATGTTATAGTCGGTCTTACCTTCCCCTGTTAAGCTCTTAACATCCTTAAGAAGCTGACGACGCTTTAATTCAGGGCGGGATTCAGCGTCGCTCTTCCATAATTCACCACCATAAGAATCAGGCTTGCTTTGAATGAATTTTTTTGCAGCTTCGTGAAGTGCCGGACGTAACAAGGATTCGAGAGGTATGTTTCTCTTTTCCAGCAGCGTTTTAAATTTTATAAAATTAGCCTTTGTATTTGAAGACATAGAACCAGCATCATAAGTATTTGACATAACACTGATTCAATCATGTTGTGTGCTAAATTACAAGGCAGGCGGTGGTGGTATATTTGCTTCTTCTGGTGGCGTATATCTACGGCCTCCCCTGAAAAACTGCCATTTAGTGGCTTCTCCTGTGTATGGGTCATATTCTATTTCAGCGGGTTTATTGCCGGATCGGCTTTTTTCATCGTATTGATAATACGCCTCATAAATAAGTCTCTGGGTTTCTGGATGATATTTACGATGTGCCGAGCCTTCATTTTCATCACGATGAAGCATATTTAGCATATCATGAAACTCTTCCAGCTTATTGCCTGTCTTGGGATCGTAAAAAGTTCGAGACGGCCCATCAAGTCTACCAAATTTTCCCGTTGAGGCTACCCTGTAGAACTGTTTGGTTATATTACCCGTTTCTTCATCTCGAAAAACGCTAACTTCAAATTTAGTTTCATACTCGTCACCCATCCTTTTGCCTTTCTGTAAATACGAAGGAATGGAGTATTCGAGCATGCCACAATCAATTTCTTTTTACAAATTAATCATAATAATCATATGCTTATAAGAATTTTTTCCTAAATACGAAAAAATACTCCGCTGTTATCCGATAGGCTTTGCTTAGTCA
Organism: Pseudomonadota bacterium; assembly: GCA_039026795.1. Classification (GTDB taxonomy): domain Bacteria; phylum Pseudomonadota; class Alphaproteobacteria; order Micavibrionales; family Micavibrionaceae; genus JAUHXT01. The sequence continues at coordinate 6,736 of JBCCLQ010000003.1, read as the reverse complement.
TTAGCACAAGGAGACTGAGCATGAAAAAACCTGATTATTCCCAAGAAAATTACACCGAAGAAGAAATCAAACAAATGGAGCAAGAGCTTCATGACAGCGAAATTCTTGATCCAGAGTTCGACAACTTTTTTGACGACATACCGTTCGATTATCCCTGCATCTATTTCCCAAAAAACCCTAAAGATGGAGAGGAATAATCATGGCGATGAAAGTATTTTTCTTTGGGAATGATGCATCGCCAGATGCAGATTTCTCACGCGAATTAAAACAAATTGAAAAGCAGCATCAGGGTTTGGCAACCAAAGCCTATCTTGCTTCTGCGGCGACATTGGCTGGTTCTTTTGCCGTGACAACCAAGGGGCTGATTGATTCCACAGCGGAAATGGCTGTTGCTGACGTGTACGGGGTTAGCACTGCCTTGATTGCAGGAATGGCAGGTGGCGGAGCCTTGGCGGTCGGCACGATTGGTACAATGGCTATTGCTATGAATGCTGCTAAAAAGCAGTGGTTTTCTGTTTCAGCGTTAGCAGGAACATTATGTCTTTTTACAGTGTGTATCAGCACAAATTTCTCAGCTATTGGCTTGGTTGGTTCCAGTTCCCTCGTGCGCGATATGGGTGCCAAAGCAGATCAATATAGCATCTATCGTGAAGTAAAGCTCAATGATGCGGCCAAGGCTAAAAGCATTGCAAAAATGCTGGAGCCAACACGCGATTCCTATTGTGATATGGCTCATAACGAGTTGACCCGTGGTGGCCTGAGTTCCAGCGCAGGTAAAGGCGGCGTATATGCTGTGCTTTCATCTACATGTGCGGGTCTGTCCACCATTGTTACTACACTGGAAAATACAGCCAGCGAAACAGAAGACAGTAGTGACCTGACAGGCAGGAGTGTCCGAGCATTGGTAGACATTCCTAAAGATGCATCTTTAGGCGATGTATTTGCACGTCAAAAAGCCTTTCGCAATCAGGCACAGCTTCTGTTGGAACAGCTTGGCAAAGCCGATGATGAAAATGTCCGCGAGCGTGTGCGTATCCAGCTCAGGCTGATGAACGCTACTGTCAATGCGGTCAATGTGCAGGATGGCAGCTTTGGTCAAAAGCAAGCCAACATTATTGAAGGTGTTCGTAGCTCTTTGCAAGAAGTGTCTGACATTGCGGCAGAGTTTCTGGATGCATCGGAAAATCAGGAAGCACAAAAGCCAAAGCCACTACTGGATATGGGCAAGGCCATTCGTGTGTTCTGGCGGGATAACATCGCCCAATGGATGCTGGCACTGATGCTTGACCTGATGGCACCGTTTTATTGCGCCATGCTAATGGTCTCACACCGTGTTCCACATGCCAGAACGCAGGAATATCAGGCACAGCAAGCTGATTTCGTTCAATCCACTGACACAACATCCAACAAGTAAGAGGTTACTCATGAAAGGTTTTCTTTCTTCCATTACACGTATTAGCCTGTCTGGTTTGGGCAGTGCATTACTCATCACAAGTGCCGCGGTCATTGCCACAGTCGGTCTTGGTATGATGACGCTCTATACCTTCAAATATGCCCAGGTCACGCCAGAAATGCGTCAATTTCAGTGTCACGTTTTGAAAATAGCGCACCCTGATTGTACGGATTATCAACAACAATATGACGACCTTGAAGCGCAGCGCGAAGCACTGGCAAAAGAACTGGCGGCGTTAAAAGCTAAAGTATCACATCTGCACGCTCTTGAAGGTGTTGATAGCGTCACCCTGTTTTCAAGACATACATTGCCGGGCAAGAAGAAACTGCAAGTGGTTGTAGGAACGATCTATCATACCTTGCTGGATGTTGAGGATGGCTATGTACCTGAGCATTTCTGCTATATCCGGCTTTCAGATGAAAACAATATCAACCGTCATTTGAACATAAGAAGTGGTGGACAGGATCACACGCTTAGCAGCCGTATCATGCGTGATGCTGACGTCAATCACTTTACACTTGCTTTCGCCCACAGTCATTGCAAGCCCTACATCATCGGCGGTGGTAAGTAATGGTGCAGTCTGCTTCATCATCACCGGATAAACAACAAAGCGCACCGTTTGGCGCGGTGTTGGTTGGGATAGGAGCGTATTATTTGGCGCTGGAATTCGGGCCGATTATATCAGGCCCGGTGATAAACTGGAAGACCGCGTTGTGTGCGCTGGTCTGTGCAATATGTGCAACACAGGTTGTCGTCTATCTGCTGGATAAGACCGCAGAAATATTGATTTGGATCAGTGTGCGTCTGCCAAAAGGCCATAACGCCAATGCAAGATGGGCCTCATGGTGGGATTTACGCAAAGATGTGCTGCTTTATGGTTTTGGCCCCTATTGGGGCTACCATAAACCGCACTGGTGGAGCAGTAAACGGGCAATTTTTGCTGATTTTTTTAGCAATTGTGCACTCTTTGGAACGGCTGGTTCTGGTAAGGGTGTGGGCTGTATATTACCCAATATTCTCGCCATTCGCGCCTCAAAATTGCTGCCTGATTTTAAAGGCGTCAACAGTCTGATGGTGAAAGAGGCATTGCAAAAGCGCGGCGAACGTTTTGTCTGCCTCAATATCGGCAATATGTATCCTGACCAATTGCCAACGGATTACTATAATCCGCAGAATGTGATGGCAGAAAACTTCATCACACCGGGTGGCCTGAAACGCGTTGTAGAGGATGTGGAAAAGATTACCATGCAACTCTACCCAGAGGCCGATGAAGCGCGTGGAGATAGCAAGTTCTGGGAAGCAGGCACGCGGTTATTTCTTGCCATGAGTCAGCTACAAAACATTCTCATTTTTGGCATGGACTCCACCTTTGGTCATGCCAGTCAGACCATCAATAACCAAAAAGACTTTTTGCGTCAGATGCAATGGGCTGCTGGCACGTTGCAAGTCATAGATGATGAGGGCAATTCCAGATGTGATCGGATGCCCATAGAGCAAAGTCACTGGTGCCAGTATCACGAGGTTGAGGACGTTGAGAACTTCATCACGTTCTATCGTGGTAAGGCAGCCGCTGTAGCCGATTTGCTTTCAGCGCAGAATAGTAAGGTGGCCGAAGCTTTCCTATCAGCCGCCCAAATTGCCCTTGCACCCTTCAATATTACCACCCATGCCCATACGGTTCTCTCCAAAACCACCTTCCGGTTTCGGGAGATGAAGCAAGACAAGCCGGTAACAGTTTCCATTGCTATTGACGCCACACGGCTTGAAACACAAACCACCATTGCAGGCTTATTACAAACCTGTGCCCTGATTGAATTTCAGCGCAGTCAAAATACAAAGCCTGTTTATGTGATCGCAGATGAATGTACGAATTATAAGCTTAGTGGTCTAACAAAGCTGCTCACATTTGGCCGTGAATACGGGATCAGACTGTTCATGGTGATCCAGAGCCTCTCTGCTTTTAAAATCACCTATGGAGACAAGGCATTAGGTGTGCTGCTATCAGAGACAGAAATCAAAATGTTTCTGCCCCATACCAGAGAGCCTGAAACACTCGATCTGATCGAGAAACTACTCGGCGAACAAGCCTACATTCATCAAAATCATAACGCTCCCATCGGGGAAGGTATTAAAGGATATGGCCTTAATGAACAGGCATGCAAACTGATGAACGCCGATAAAATTCGTCGTTCCAAAAAGGCTATTTTATTTATCCGAAATAATCGTCCTGCACTGGTTACAGTGCCACCTTATGCGGCGATTTATCCTTGGAAGCATCAGGTTGGCATTAACCCGTTTTTTGGCAAGGCGTATAAAAAATGGACTGTTTTACACATCGGCTCACGCCGCATGCCTTTCGTGCTGCGCCTGATCAAATGGCTAAGAGGGGGCATGCGATGAATAAGATGCGTATTACGTTATGTGGTTTGGCTTTGCTATTGAAGGGAATGAGCAATCTCATCCGAAGCTGGCCTTTACTGGCCGTAGCACTGTTTTTTCTCTCGGAGAATGTGCCCCATATCCGTGTCGTCGGGGCGTATTATGGTTATCACTATAACCCGCAATGCGTGTTCTTGGGGCCACGTGGCTTTATCTATGCCAACCACCGCCCATACGGATGTCCGCTTTTATTGATGATGAACAGTAAAACCGGAGAGGTGTCATGAGCGAGCATGACATTGTGAGTGGGCCATGGATCAACGTAGATGTGCCGAACCTGAACCATGATTTTGATGTGAGTCGTGATTCGCTGCGCCATACCCAGACGCAAAAGATGCAACAACGTGACGCGCAAGGCGAAGGCTCATTCGCCGCGCACAAAGACAAGCTTACGCATGAACTTACACCACCGCAAGGCATTATAAAAAATCTACAAAGTGATGACGAATTGCTGTTTCGCCACTGGCTGAAACAACAATGGTTGTCCGCCATGGCTGCTGCGTACCGTAGAAACGCGCAGGAGCTTGAACGCGACGACCATCTTTCACCTCAACCTCTAAAGGAGAACCAACCTATGACACAAGAAACCAGAAACCCAAACGCACCGTTGCAGCAATTTAAGGATGGGGCTGTAACTCTTAAATTGTGGGAACAGGAGCATCAGGAACGCAAATATCTCAATATCTCTGTCGGCAAATTATACAAGGACAAGCAAGGGCAATGGCGTGAAGGCAATAATATGAATGCACAAGACCTGCTCAAGCTACAAAACCTGATCCCTATAGCTTACGCCCAAATTCAGCAGATTCAGGAACAACACCGTCAGCATAATCAGGCCGTGCAGGACAGAATCAATCACGAACAGGTCAATGAAATGGCACTACAATCCAAACCTGCACCGCAGCAGGATATGGCCGCTGCTCGTGATGCGGCCATGCGCGGTTCTGATATGGCTGAACAGCAACATGCCAACACACAGGAGCATGCACAAGAACCATCATATCAACCCTCACTAGACCACAGCAGGTAAGGATCACAGGAATAAATACCTATAAAAGAGTCGGTTATTAGACCAACACAATTTGTAATCGACTCGCCGCCTATGATAATGTTCATGCTTCGTTCTATAACGCAAAATGTAGAAAGGCGCAGAACACAACAGAAATATTTAACAAAAGGATGCGCCCATGACTAACACAACACGCCCGACACTCAATATTGATTTACAAGAATTTGTTCACTTTCTGGATGAGGTCGAAGGAACGGATGAAGAGAAGCAGGAATATCTAGAACTGATCTGGCAGATATGCTGTGAGTTCGCGCTTCTGGGTATGGGCTTAAACAGCGTGCAGTTGGCGCAACAATCTTGTGGAAAAGACCATAAAACTGCTTCCATAACCGCACAAGGTGATTCGCCTGCGCTAGACTCAAAGGATAAAAAAACACTGGTTTCGGCATTCATAGAGAGCCAAGACCTGCAAAAAAACGAAGAGGAAAATGCCTATGCTTGATTTTGGACAAAACCATCACGGACTAACCGATGCCATCATTTATGCTCGCGTGTCGTCACAGGCGCAAATTAAGAAAGGGCAAGGCTTAGAGTCGCAAGAGACCTATTGCCGCCAATACGCCAATTATAAGAACTACCACGTACATAAGGTATTCAAGGATTCCGGCATCAGCGGCAGCAAGGCAGACCGCGACGGCATTGTTGCTATGCTCAAATTCCTTAAGCAACATAAGAATAAGCGGTTCGTATGCATCGTCGATGATATATCAAGGCTGGCACGCGATATTCGCGTTCACCTCGATTTGCGCGATGCCATAGATGATTTTGAGGCAGTGCTGGAAAGTCCGGCTATGACCTTCGGCGTTGATGCAGATGGGCGGCATTTTGAGAACATGCAGGCACTCAATGCCATGCATTTTCGTATGAAAAATGCTGAACAAACCAAAAAGCGCCAGCAAGGCCGCATGATCAACGGCTATTGGCCGTTTCCTGCGGTGCTCGGCTATGAGCATAAGCGCATGGAAGGCCACGGCAAAGTCATGGTTCCCAAAGAGCCAATGGCTTCCATTATCCGTGAAGTTCTAGAAGGCTTTGCATCGGGCAGATTCCAGACACAAGCGGAAGTGGCACGTCATTTGGAAAGCCAACCTGATTTCCCCAAAACCCGTTATGGCACAGTGACGATTCAAGCAGTGAACCGTATCTTAAACCGCGTGCTTTACTCTGGGTATGTGGAATCCAAAACGTGGAATATCCCGCTGAAACCAGCGAAACATAAAGGGTTAATCACCTTTGCGACTTATGAGAAAATACAGGAACGCTTGCACGGCAAGCCAAAGATTGCCGTGCGATCAGATGTGGCTAATGCCTTCCCGCTACGTGGTTTCGTCGAATGTGCTGACTGCGGCAATCCTTTGACTGCTTGCTTTTCTAAAAGCAAGACAGGGGCAAGGCACCCATACTATATGTGCCACAAGAAAGGCTGCCCCAGTAAAGGCAAGTCCATTCGCCGCGACAAGATAGAGGAAGAATTTCGAGCTGAGCTGGCAGCAGTACAGCCGACAAAATCACTGTCAAAACTTGCCCGTGCGATGCTCAAGAAGGCATGGGGCATTCTGAGTGAGCATGAAGCGGCAACCAAGCACGCCGTAAGGCAGAAATTGCTGGAAACGGAGCAGGCCATTGAAAAGTTGCTGGATAAGATCGTAGATGCTGAAAGCGCCAGTGTGTCCAAAGCTTACGAAAAGCGCATCACGAAGCTGGAGCGTGAGAAGCTGGTGTTACAGGAAAAACTGGATCATTCGGCCAAAAATCGCAGACCCTTCGAAGAAATG
>JBCCLQ010000002.1:0-40212 GCA_039026795.1 Pseudomonadota bacterium | reverse complement strand
TTTGTAATTTCTATGCTCATTAATTCTCAATATCTTTATTGATACTGAGAATGAGTTTGTAACCTAAGATAGCCTGTCTAGCAATCACAAAATACGCTGAAATCATAGAAATTCAGGCCTTTTTTCGCATCTTGCCAAGTCGTGTGCGAATGGCATATTCTCAGTTTCGATATGGAACATCACAAAGCCAAAAAAATAGTCATTATTACCGAAAAGCTGATTGTTGATAAGGTCACCAAACTGATCGAACAATGCGGTGCAACAGGTTATACAATCACTGCCGCAGGAGGTAAGGGTAGCCGGGGTGTTCGCAGTGCCAGAGGCGGCCCCAGCGATGCCTTTAATAACGTGAAAATCGAAGTCATTACGGCGAGTGATCAACAAGCCAATGATATCGCAGATAAATTGGCTGAAAAATATTTCAAAAACTATTCAGGCATTACCTATCTGGTGGATGTTGAAATCCTAAGACCTCAAAAATTCTAGAATACGGCTTCGGCCAGCGTGATGAATAACGGAATACAGATTGCGATTGCAACAGGTGTTCCGATACTGGTGGATGATCCGATATAGGTCGACGGGTTAGCCGATGGAATGGCGGCGCGTAACGTTGGTGGCCCGGAGACGTCCGAGCTGGACGCTGCCAAAATCGCCAGAATAACAACACCGCCCGGGCTTAAACCTACTGTTATGTGCGCGATATAACCCAGTCCAAAGCCGATAAGTCCGTGAACGATAGGTGCTAAAGCCCCATAGATTACATACCAATGTGCAACACGACGCATTTCGCCTAACCTTGAGTAAGCTTCCATACCCATTGCCAGCATGAGGATCGAGAGCAGGCCGCGGAATAGCGGGTCATAAAAGCTGTCAAAGACCTGTTCAACATTCGCAAACAACCCAAGTAGCATGCCAAGGATTAATGCGGACAGCGCGGAGCTTTGTAGGCTTTCTTTTATAATTCCACCGATATTGAGTTCACTGTCGTTCTCGCCATTTTTCTTTTTCAAGTAAATGTTGGCCAAAACAATCGCGAGGATCAGAGCAGGGATGTCCATAAACGGGTACAGTGCCGGCGCCCACGCTTCGTAATTCAGATCATGTTCTTCCATCAGCGCCATGGCAGCAGCCAAAGTCGATGCGCTTACAGCGCCGAACAAGCCGGCGGTTGCAATACCGTCTTCTTTTTTTAAACCCGGCATGCGTGCGAGACTAAAGCTGCCCAGACTAACAATCGTTAAACCTATCAAGGTCGCGAAAACGATCGGCAATAACATATCCATGAAATTTGCTTCGCCGATGGCCATGCCGCCGTTGATACCGATGCGCATGAGCAGCATGAACACGCAGAACTTATAAATTGCATCGGGTATTGTAAGTTTACTGTGAAAAGCGGACAGCAACATGCCGCCAATCAAAAATGCAAGTGCAGGCGATTGAAACTGCGTAATAAGCCGCGTTAAAAAATCAATCAATACGTCCATAGGTCCCTTTAAGCACTTTTTGCATGTCGACTGTCGTCGATGGCCTCATGCGGTGTGATAACTTCGAATTCTTCCGTTTTGAAATTGTATTCCAGTATATCGCCTGCCGCCATATCAAATATCCAGGGTTTAATAACAACGCGTCCTTCTTCTAATGCTTTTGCAACAGACGGGTAAGATTTTAAATTCTCCGCGCTCTCTAAAACAGTTTCTTGCTCCGTGCGTTTCAAAAGATCGCCATGATTGGAACAGCAAGCTTCGGCTTTGGCCTGCGCGCTTTTGGCTACACTAACGAAGCTTTTGATTTCTTCATCTTCAATATCGTTCACAAGCGCGCTAATAGCACCGCATTGCGTATGTCCCAACACAACAATGATTTTAATGTCGTTATATTCCAGTGCAAATTGAAGAGCAGCGGCTAACGCCGTTCCTTTTTTATACGGGCGTACAATAGCGCCCATAGCTTTGTGAGAGAAAAACGCGCCGGGTTTGGTGCGAAAAATAACGCCGGGGTTGGATCGTGAGTCGATACAGCTGATCATAAAATAACGTGGGGACTGACCTTCTTCGATCAGTTTCGGCATCAATGCCGACTCGTCCTCGTATTGATACTTTCGAAAATGTTCAAAACCTTCGACAAGCTTCTTGGTCATGCTGCTTTGGATGCGCGGATGTTATCAACAAAACGTTCAAATAAATAATGGCTGTCCATCGGGCCGGGAGATGCTTCGGGGTGGTATTGCACACTGAAAATCGGTTTGCCGATCACATGCACACCTTCGTTTGACCCATCAAACAGGCTGACGTGGCTCTGTTCAACTCCGTCGGGCAGAGTATCCGTCACTACTTCAAAACCATGGTTTTGCGATGTGATTTCTACCTTGCCTGTTGTCAGGTCTTTCACCGGCTGGTTCGCGCCGCGATGACCCAAATGCATTTTTTGTGTTTGTGCGCCGAGAGCCAGTGCCAGCAACTGATGACCAAGGCAAATACCGAAGATCGGGATGTTTTTATCCATCAGCGCCTGAATAGTGGGTACCGCATATTCACCTGTTGCGGCCGGGTCACCCGGGCCATTGGATAAAAATACGCCATCCGGATTGTGGGATAAAATGTCTTCGGCAGTGGCATTAGCAGGGACAACGGTCACTTTACAACCGGCAGAAGCCAGACAACGCAGGATATTGCGTTTTGCGCCGTAATCGACAGCGACGACATGAAATTCAGGGGCCTTTTGTTCGCCGTATCCTTTGCCCAGTTCCCAACAGGTTTCATCCCAACTGTAGGTTTGTGTGCAGGACACGTCCTTCGCCAGATCCAACCCATCCAGCCCCGGAAATTCCTGAGCGGCAGCGTGCAAGGCTTCGAAATCAAATTCTCCGGCTGCGTTGTGACACAAAACGGCGTTTGGTGCGCCATTGTCGCGGATCATCCGTGTCAGGGCACGTGTATCAATCCCGCAAATGCCGGGCAGGTCATAGCGTTTCAGCCATTCATCAAAATGCTTGCGCGCGCGCCAGTTTGATTCATTCGTAATGTCTTCACGCAATATGCATCCGCGTGCGGCAGGGTTAATGGTTTCAATATCTTCATCGTTTGTGCCGACATTGCCGATATGTGGAAAAGTGAAGTTGATGATCTGTCCGGCGTAGGACGGGTCGGTCATGATTTCCTGATATCCCGTCATAGATGTGTTAAAACAAACTTCACCTACGGTTTGAACTTCGGCGCCTATCCCTTTGCCGAATAAAACATTTCCATCAGCAAAAACGATAACAGCAGTTGTATTTTGGGGGATTTTTAATTTTTTAAAGTCGGGCATTAAAACTTTTCTCCAGCGCTTGACCACTGGAAGATAAGTAAATACATAAGAGACAGGAAAAAGGGAAGAAAAAAGTGAGCATCAGAGACGAGTTAAGCACAGCCCTGAAAGAGGCTTTAAAAAACAAAGATCAAGTGACGATGGCAACAGTGCGCCTGATTATGGCTGCATTGAAGGATCGTGATATCGCGGCGCGCGGCAATGGTAAGGAGCAGGTCGAAGAAAACGAAATCTTGTCCATGCTGCAATCCATGATTAAACAGCGCAAAGAGTCAGCTGCTACCTACGCGGATGCGGGTCGTGAAGAGCTGGCGGAGCGCGAACAGGCTGAAATTCAAGTTATTGAAAAATTCTTACCGCAACAAATGAGTGATGCGGAAGTTGATGAAGCGATTTCTGCGATTATTACCGAGGTCGGCGCCAGCAACATTAAGGATATGGGTAAAGTGATGGGGCAGTTGAAAACCAAATATGCCGGTCAAATAGATATGGCCAAGGCCGGCGGATTGGTGAAAGAAAAACTATCCGCATAAGGCCTTGGCCACGGTCGTCACCCCCCTATTAACTTGCGGGGTATTCTTATCAAGTTAGGGACCGCCTACTACACCGCCTTGAGGTCCGCTTGGGCGGCTGTGTAGAAATACAGTTGTGCGTCTGTTATTAACGCTTGGCGTATTATCTGGTCCGACAGTGGGACATGCTTCACCACCACTTAGAGCCACAATGTTAGATTGAATGCCAAATTGTCCTAATAAGTCGCTTACTGCATCTGCACGTTCTTGTCCCAAGGCAAGGTTGTGTTCCACACTTGCTGTCGTATCTGCACAGCCAACCATGTAGCCGGTTAGGGCTCCATTATCACGAAAGCGCTCTAATAGCTCTATGCCCTGGCCTAGATCGGAAGGTGCAAGTTCCGCACCGTCTGTTGGGAAATTGAATTCAATAACCTCTGCGGCAGTTCCATTTGCTAAAGCTTCCGGCAGTGACGGATCACAAACCTCGGGCTCTGCGGCTGGTTCACGGCTCAGCAGATTTCCAATCCTATCCAATAAACCACCATTCGTTGAGGCTGCCTGAAAATCAGGTGCGGTCTGAACATCAGGTGCCTTGATTGTGGTGCGTCCGCCGTTTCGGCCACGTGCTTCGTTTGCTCTGTCTAAGTTACTCATAGCTTTTACTCCTGTTCAAAAAGTTTTTTATGTTTATTAAAAATGACGCTAGGAAATTTCGAAGACCAAAGTCAAACTGGTTTGAGATTTGTATGTATTAACAAAAGGTTAAAGTGTTTCAAACGAATTTCAGATATCCCCGTTTTTGTTGATTCTTCACGGCTATCGGGGGGCGACAGAGCGTTTTTTTTTATGCTAAACATAATCCATGACGATTCCTCCACGCTTTCTTGATGAGTTGCGCTCGCGCGTAACCCTGTCCGATATTATCGGGCGCAAAGTTCGTTTGCAGCGTGCGGGGCGGGAATTCAAAGGCTGTTGTCCGTTCCACAATGAAAAAACGCCATCCTTTTACGTGAATGATGAGAAGCAGTTTTATCACTGTTTTGGGTGCGGTGCGCACGGGTCGGCCATCGATTTCCTGATGGCGCATGACAATCTCTCTTTCCCGGAAAGTGTTGAGGCGCTGGCGGGTGAGGTTGGTATGCAAGTGCCTAAGGCGTCGCCCGAAGAGGTCAAACGCGCGAATAAAGCCAAAAGCCTGCATCAGCTTTTGGAGGATGCAACACGATGGATGGAAGGGCAATTACGAGCCCCAGAACATGCTGATGGCTATAAATATATAACGGATCGTGGCGTATCGGAAGAATTGCTGAGTGCCTATCGTATTGGCTTTGCGCCTGCTGACCGTCAAGCGATGCGCAAATTCATGACGGCTCAAGGCTATACCGATAAGGATATGATCGAGGCAGGCGTCTTGCGTCCCCCGGGCAAGGACGGGCAACCTTATGCCTTTTTCCGGGACCGTATCATGTTCCCTGTGCCGGATCGGCGTGGCCGGATCGTCGCTTATGGTGGTCGTATCCTGCCCGATCATTTACGTCCGCCAGAAAAGGGAGATTACGTTCCGGCAAAATACATGAACTCGTCCAACACACCGCTCTTTGATAAAGGCCGCATGCTTTACGGTGAGCCGCATGCGCGCCAAGCTGCGATTGACGGTCAGCAGGTCATTGTGGTTGAGGGTTATTTGGATGTGATGGCGTGCTCTAAAGTAGGCTTCAAAGGTGCCGTCGCCCCCCTCGGAACAGCTTTGACCGAAGATCAAATCCCGATTTTATGGCGGATGATCCCGCAGGATGAAAAAATACCTGTCCTCTGTTTTGATGGCGATAACGCGGGGCGTAGGGCAGCGGCCAGAGCGGTTGAACGTATCTTGCCGCTTTTGAAACCCAACCACAGCGCGAAAATCGCATTTTTACCCGATGGGCAAGACCCCGATACCTTAATTAATTCTCAAGGGGCAGGTGCGTTTCAGGCTATTCTGGACTCTGCCATGCCGCTTTATGACTTTCTGTGGCATCACCATACCGAAGGAAAGTCCTTTGATACGCCCGAATCTCGTGCCGGCTTATCCAAGGTGATTGAGGCCGGTATTGCTCGCATTCCCGACCGTGATGTGCAGTATTACTATCAATCCGCGTTGCGCGATAAGCTCCGCAAAGCCTTTTCAGCCCATAAACTTAGCGGATATAAGCAGGGCGGCGGCTACCAAAAATCGACAGCCTCTCCGCTGCGCAGGCCGGCTTATTCAAAAACACATTTGATTGAGTGCGTTTTGATGGCTTGCTTAATCAATCATCCTTTTTTGATTGAACAGGACGAGGAAACTGCCGGCAACATGCCGCTTTCTGACAAAAGGCTTGACGCGCTTCGCCAGCTTGTCCTATCTACTGTGAGCGAAAATGCGGGTATTGACGCAGGCGAACTTCGAAACCATATCAGTTCAGAAGGTTTTGAAAGCGATTTGAGGGGGATTTTGTCAGACGCTGTTTATACACATGCGTCTTTCGCGAAGCCCCAAAATGATGCTCAAAAGGTTCTTGATGGCTGGAATCGAACCCTCGAAGCATTGTATAAAATCCTTGAAAGACAGGACAAACGCTTAGTTGATAGTCAGTTCGCAGACAATATGACGGCGGAAAACGAAAATCGGATGTTGGCTATGAAAAATCTGGAGAAAGCATCTGAGTAGGGGATCAATATATCAAACCCTTTATAAATATAGGATTTTAAGGTTTAATCTTTCGAATCGGAATGTGATTCTATGGCACGAACAGCGACTGGAAATCTTGCAGTGAGTAAGAAGAAAAAAGAAACGGAAAACACAAGCGCAGAAGCAAACGAAAATGCACCTGCAAGCGTTGCTAAGAAAGGCACGCTTGCATCTATCGTTAAGAAGCTTGTTGCCGCGGGTAAGGAAAAGGGCGCTATAAGCTATGATGAGCTGAACAAAGCCCTTCCGGCCGAGGAATTTACATCTGATCAAATCGAAGATGCTATGTCGACCCTGTCCGATGCTGGCGTTCAGTTGGTCGAATCTGATGATAGTGACGAAGAAGACGGTGATTACGAGTCAGGTGGTAATATCTCCGCTGATGATACCGGTCGTACCGATGATCCTGTTCGTATGTATTTGCGCGAAATGGGCTCGGTTGAGCTGCTATCCCGCGAAGGTGAAATTGCGATTGCCAAACGTATCGAGGCTGGCCGCGAATTGATGATTGGCGGGCTGTGTGAAAGCCCTTTGGCTATTGAATCTATTATCGCATGGTACGAAGCACTCGATAAAGGCGATATCCTTTTACGTGAAGTCATCGACCTAGATGCGACCTATAATGATGATCCTGAAGATCACTCAGAAACAGGTCCGCCCACGGCTGAGGAAAAGGAAGAGGCTAAGAAAGCCGCTGAAGCCAAAAAAGAAAAGACCAAAGAATCTACGAAAAAAGCCGATAAGGACGAAGAGGCATCGAATGAAGATGGCGAAGGCGAATCCGATGGTGAGTCTGATGAGGATGGCGAATTCGACAGCTTGTCGCTTGCAGCGATGGAAGAAGAGCTGAAGCCTCAGGTTTTTGAGATCTTCGGTAAGATTAAAAAGACATACAAAAAAATCCAAACGGTGCAAAAAGACCGTATTGAAGCGCTCGGTAAAGGAAAAGAGCCGTCCGCCGATATCAATAAAAAATACGATAAGCTCAAGGCTACTATGGTTGAGCTCATGAATGATGTTCAATTGAACAATGCACGCATCGAGCAGTTGATCGAAGCCTTATACAAAGTAAACCGTGAGCTTGTGTCTCGCGAAGGTCAGCTTTTACGTATGGCGACAACAGCCAAAGTGAAGCGCGAAGACTTTTTGGAAGAATATTATGGTTCAGAGCTGGATCCCAAGTGGCTGACCAAAGTTAAAAAGAAATCCAAGGCCTGGGAAAAATTCGCAAACGACAATACAGATAAAATCAAAACAATTCGTGAGCAAATCGTAATGATTGCGGATGATTCCGGTCTGCCGATCAGCGAATTCCGTCGCATTGTGGGCACTGTTCAAAAAGGTGAGCGTGAAGCTGCACGTGCAAAGAAGGAAATGGTGGAGGCGAACTTGCGTCTCGTGATTTCAATTGCCAAAAAATACACAAATCGGGGCCTACAATTTCTGGATCTGATTCAGGAAGGGAATATCGGACTGATGAAGGCCGTTGATAAGTTCGAATATCGTCGTGGTTATAAATTCTCCACTTACGCCACATGGTGGATCAGGCAGGCGATTACGCGCTCTATTGCGGATCAGGCGCGCACGATCCGTATTCCGGTGCACATGATTGAAACAATCAATAAGCTGGTGCGTACAAGCCGTCAGATGATGCACGAGATTGGTCGCGAACCCACACCAGAGGAATTGTCAGCACGTTTACACATGCCTTTAGATAAAGTGCGTAAGGTGTTGAAAATTGCAAAAGAGCCGGTATCGCTTGAAACACCAATAGGTGATGAAGAAGACTCATCTTTGGGCGATTTCATTGAAGACAAAAATGCAATCTTGCCCGTTGAAAGTGCTATTCATTCGAACTTGCGTGAGACAACGACCCGCGTTCTGGCATCACTGACACCACGTGAAGAGCGGGTACTGCGGATGCGTTTCGGGATCGGTATGAACACAGACCACACTCTGGAAGAGGTTGGACAGCAATTTAACGTGACGCGTGAGCGTATTCGACAAATTGAAGCGAAGGCCTTGCGTAAACTGAAACACCCATCTCGCTCTCGTAAACTGCGTAGCTTCTTGGATACATGACGACACGACAACAACACTTTTTAGGATCATCAACCAATACGATGAACCTTCATCTATGGAAAAATGAGATATTTTATTATGCAGGATTATTATTACTTCCTGCATTTTTCTTGTTGCCCACGGACATGCATAGGACCTTTCTCTATGCCTTTTTAATTATGGGTGCGCTGTGTTTGTGGAACAACAAGTTTCTGCATGATTTATGGAACACCAACAGGCTTATGATACAGTCTGCTCTTGTGTTCTTTTTATACAGTGCTGTATCGGTTTTCTGGAATTCTGAAATATCCTCTCAAAATATAATTGATGCGATAAAAATACCCATTTTTATATCGTTGTTTGTTATATGTTTTGCGTATCTGATCGCAAACCGTGACGATTTCCTCGATAAAATGGCAATTTTATACGCATCACTGGCTGTTATTGTGGCTGCGTCTCTTTTGTTTGTTGATGTTATGCAGGGTAGTTTTGCGCTCTCTGATATCGGGTTTCGTTATCGTTTAGAGGCGGAGAGCGGCAGACTTGGAAATTCCAATTTTTTTGCAAAATTATTCATGATCTCTGTACTCTTGTTTTTATTTCAAAATAAGATTTTTCGGGAGAAAAGCCTACATACCCCAGGCCTTCATATCTTCCTAGCCTTGGCGGCCTTTTCAGTTTTCGCTTTTTTCCTTGTATCGACAGGAGCCAGAGGTGCGAACCTTGCTTTAATTGCGTCCTTAATTATAACAGCGATGGTTTCATTAAATAGAGGCGTGATTGTTGCATCTTGCTTGTTCGTTGTTTGTGTCGGCGGCTTTTTGTATACGCAGCCTGAAATTTTACAAAATATCTTATCGCGCGCTGACTCATACAGGTTTGGGTTTTGGCAGGAAGCTTTGCAGATTATTTTGAACAAACCTGTTTTTGGACATGGTTTTGAATACCCGATCAAATTCATCAATCCCCACGGTCTTGAAACCGCATCAACTCATAATATTATTCTAGGCGTTATGCTTTATGGCGGGGGTATCGGGCTTGGCTTATTCCTGTTTTTGTCAATTCTAACACTGTATTACGCGTATCAACTACTCAGCGCACAGAAAATATACCTTCCTTTTGCGCTTCTCGTTGCCGGTGCTATTTTGCATCTCACAACTGGACACACATTTTTGGTCAATTTAAATGTGGAATGGCTATACAGTTGGTTTGTGTTGGCCATTATTATGGGGTTACGCGTCAAACAGAACAAAACCGAAATCGATCATGCCAATTGATCAAATCAATACCTATGAGAGCGCTGCAACTCAAAAAATGATCTTGGTGTTGGGAACCTCACGCGGCGGAACGACATTATTGTCATCTTCCTTGGGCGCACATCCTGATATAGCAATGCTGGATGAAGACATGAATGGCGCAATTTGCAACATCACAGGCGGCAAAATCCCGGCCAATAAACTATGCGTGCCCAATCAAATTGATTTCGAAAAAAAGTGGAATCCGATTTTTGCTTTGGGGCTCAGTAATGGGTTCTTTCGAAAAACCCTGTTTATGAATAAAATACCCAAGGGAATTTATAATCTTCAGGATTACAATAAATTTGGCGATATGCATTTTATCGGAATTTTGCGACACCCGGCAGGTGTCTTGAGTTCCATACAAAAACGCGAAAATAAAAGCCTAGATGTTGCCTGTTACAGATGGCAGAGATGCTTGGAGGTTTTTGAAACTTTAAAAAACCAAGATGGCTTTAATTTTAATATCCTCAGTTTTGAAAGTTTGGTAGAGAACCCTGTAGGTCATTTGAAAGAGCTATCTGATTGGCTTGGTGTTTCTTACAATCCGGTCATGATGGAAGGGCCCAAATCCAACAAGCGTTACAGCTATGATAAAGGCTTTGATCCGTCTAAAACGGATTATCAAAACAGCGATGATGTATGGCGGTATTTTTCAAAAGACATCCAAGCACGCTATAATAGGCTTTTAGAGTTTTGTATCAAACCTGATGCTCAGCAGACAGCTGTCGGCCACTTGTAATCCTGTGATAGGGGCTGTTCAAAAGTTGTTTCTATGATGTACTGACAAACCTTTTCAACATCGAAATAATCACGAATTTTTTCATATCCGTTTTTTGCTATCCGTATGCGTTCCTCATCGTTTTGAACGTAGAAACGGATTTTATCTAACAGGTCTTCATCATTCTCGGTTGTAATGAAACAATCGTCATCGAAGATATCTTCAAAATTTGGTCCTTTGGGAATAAAGGCCAAAATCCCGGAGGCCATATACTGGCTCATGCGGCCAGATGCATATAGATAGTAATCTTCGGTTTTATTCATGCACAAACCAGTTTTGGATCGCTCCAGCATTTTGTAATAAGCCGCGCCAAAGACCTTGTCATTTGCATTATCGACACCTGCGATATGGAAGTTCATATCGCCTTTATTCGATTGTAAATAGTCTACGGTTCTCGCTCTGTGGTCATCCTGATCACGTAAGGCGCTTCCCAAAAACAGAAAATCGATATCAGTATTGGGATTGTTGAATGCACAAACGTTTTCCACGGCCGGATCCACGGGGTTGGGCATGAAGGAAATCTTCGTTTTAGGGTGTGAGAACTGCTTTAAACCATCGCCGGCAGTCGTAATGAATATAGCATCCGTGCTGCCGACGCGCTGATTAATCTCTGCAACATTGGCTTTTGAATTTAAGGGGTCGACGTTGCGATAGATTATTTTAACGCCTGGGCAAATCTCCCGCATTTCATCCAATGTTTCATTTTCAATATTCTTACAATGCCCCAGAACAATCATTTCGGGCTCAAACTTCTTACAGATAGAAAGAATATGCGTGTTCAGTTTTTTCTTACCGAATTTCTGAGATCGTAAAATATTACTGTAGCGGGCGTAATCACGATCATTGAACGCATAAACCATGTGGCCAATGCGCGTAAAACCGTTCATCAGTTTTTCCGGTGTGAAATAGTATTTATCGGGGTTCGAAAACCCTTGAGTATTTCCAATATAGAGAATGCGCATAAATGAGGTGCTTTATTGATCTGAAATGCGATATTGCCCCATAATATTCTGTTTCACAATATCTTGTGGCAGATCATAGGCTGTAAAATTTCCGCTTTTTTCCCCACGCGTTCTGTATGATCTCGGTACTGGCTGTGTCGGCTGTCCGGTTGCGGGTGCAATGTCGTTATAAGCATTCCCAAATCCGCCATATGTGCGGGCTTGGGCAAGGGTACACAGGTTATTGACGCATGTGGCTTCCAGCGGCGGTGTGATGTTACAGGCTGGGCGCTCTCCGGCTTCAAATCCGCAATAATCACGGTAACGTGCATTTATATTGCTCATCGCAAGCTTGTTGATAGGAGTGAAGCTACAGGCTTGTAGACAAGACGTGGCAACAAGCCCGCAATCTGCATGTTTGCTACAGCTTTGCATACCGGCAGTCACGGAAATCTCGGCCTGTGCAAAGGCAGAAGTCGATAACAGGAACATTCCTAAAACGCTCAAAAGACCATATCTCATATCCATACTCCTTTATCCTGAATTTATAGTCATAAACGCTTTTTAAAGCTTTGAAAAGCTTCAAAAACCGTGGACTTTATCGTAATCTTTGGGCATAAACGCTTAACCTACATGGTAAGGGCCTGTAGCTCAGTGGTTTAGAGCAGTCCGCTCATAACGGATTGGTCGGGGGTTCAAGTCCCTCCAGGCCCACCATTATTTGAATTTTCGCTTCGGCGATATATCGGGCGTAATGGAAAAT
This sequence comes from Pseudomonadota bacterium, assembly GCA_039026795.1. Classification (GTDB taxonomy): domain Bacteria; phylum Pseudomonadota; class Alphaproteobacteria; order Micavibrionales; family Micavibrionaceae; genus JAUHXT01. The sequence continues at coordinate 27,840 of JBCCLQ010000002.1, read as the reverse complement.
AGGACGAACCCCCTCTTGTTAAAAAACATTCGCGAAGCGAATGGGGTTCAAGTCCCTCCAGGCCCACCATTTTTTCGTAAGCTTAACCAATTTGTTTTTTCATTGTCTCCGCATAATCCACGACAATGCCGTAATGCGGGTCTTCGATTACATTGACCTGAATCATATCACGTGCGTTTTTAAGCAATAGACGGCAGTCAGGGCTAAGGTGTACGAGACGCACTGTTTTTCCTGCTTCTTTATATTTAAAGGCGACGGCCTCGATTGCTTCCAAAGCAGAGTGGTCCCAGACACGGGCATTTTTGAAATCAATCACAATTTCATCTTCGGTTTCGTTCTTGGCTTGGAAGATATCTTTAAACGAGGCGATAGAACCAAAGAATAGGGGGCCGTGCAGCTGATAGACTTTCAGGCCACCGCGTTCCGAGCGTGCTTCGCGCACATAAATATGATGTGCGGACTTCCATGCGTAAACGAGGGCAGAGACTATTACACCGATGATTACAGCAATAGCAAGATCGTAAGCCACCGTAATGCCAGTGACCAAAACAATGATGAATGCGTCTTCACGTGGAATTTTTGACATCACGCGGATTGAAGCCCATGCAAATGTACCAATCACGACCATCATCATCAGACCCGTCAATGCAGCTAGCGGTATCATTTCAATCCATGCAGATGTGAACAGGATAAAGCATAAAAGCGCGAGAGCAGCCGTGATGCCCGACAGCCGACCACGCCCACCGGATTTCATGTTAATCATCGATTGCCCGATCATCGCACAGCCGCCCATGGCACTAAAAAAACCACATGTAAAGTTGGCTATACCCTGTCCGACACATTCCTGAGAAGTACGTCCTCGCGTTTCGGTGATTTCATCAATCAGGGTTAGGGTTAAAAGGCTTTCAATCAATCCAATGGCCGCCAGCGTTAATGACATGGGGAGGATGATCATTAACGTTTCCCATGTAAGCGGTACGCTCGGAATTTTAAATTTGGGCAAACCGCCACCAACACTGGCCATGTCGCCAACGGTGCGTGTATCAAGATCAAGGCCAATCACTAGAGCAGATACCACCAAAATCGCTGCCAAAGAAGATGGGACAATTTTTCCTATTTTCGGTATTTTGGGTAATAGCCAGATAATAGCCATTGTGAGAGCAGTTAAAGCCAACATTAAATACATCTGGCTCCCACTCATCCAACCTCCTTCAAACAGGACATTTAATGCGCTGTGACTGCCTTCTGCGTCGTGGCTGATATCTGCATTCGGGTCTTTGAACTGGCTGAGCTGTGCGAGGAAGATGACAATCGCCAAACCATTCACAAACCCCAGCATGACGGGATGGGGGACAAGCCGAATAAACTTACCCAGTTGAAAAATGCCGGCCAGAATTTGAATAACACCAGTCAGAACAATGGCTGCAAACAAATACTCAGCGCCATATAGGGTAACCAGACCGACCATAACAACAGCCATTGCGCCAGTTGCACCGGAAATCATGCCACTTCGTCCGCCAAAAAAAGATGTGATAAGTCCGACAAAAAAAGCTGCGTATAGGCCTGCCAATGGATCCAGTTTTGCCACAAAGGCAAAAGCGATGGCCTCCGGCACAAGCGCAAGAGCAACCGTTAGACCAGACAAAATATCGGTTTTTGGATCACTGGTTAGGTGAAAACGGCGGACAAGGCGCAGCATAGCAGGGCTTTCTGTTTGGTTTTTAAATCACAGTATTTGGAGGTTTTGCCTGAGATAGGCTGAAACACACTCTTCTCATGGGTTTTTACTATTGTTTTTCCTACATACTGTCTAGTTTTAAATCAGGGAATATTTCTCTGGTGTTGACTGAATAGGACTTTCGCGTAGGTTAACTCTATAATCTACACTCAAATAGGTAAGTGAACACGCATGGTTGCTGACACGACAGTATCACAGACGCCACAATTGGATCCGAGCGATCCTTATGTTCGGCAGGCGCAAACATTCCCGACATTAACCAATGAACAAATTGAACGCGCGAGCGTGTTCGGGAAGATCGAAGATTTAAAAAAGGGAACGGTCGTTTTTGAACGCGGAGATCGCACTGTCGATTTTTTTATCGTTCTGAAAGGCAATATTGAAATTTATGAGCATCGCCGCGATGGTTTAAATGTTTTTACCGTCCATGGTGAAAATCAATTTACCGGAGAGCTGGATTTATTCAATGACCGTCAGATTCTGGTGGGTGGTCGTATGGGCGAAGACGGTAAGGTTGTTCGCATAGAACGCGCCAACTTTAAAAAGATGATGACGGCCGAAACTGATATTGCCGAAATTATCATGCGTGCGTTTATCCTGCGTCGTGTTGGTTTGATTTCACACAGGCAGGGTGGAGTTACATTGGTTGGATCCAGGCAGTGCCCAAATACATTGCGTATTGAGAGGTTTTTGAAACGCAATGGATATCCCGTTGAACATATTCATAATTCAGATGAAGATATCTGCTGGGAGATCGTTGAAAAATATAAAATTGATAAAAAGAAAGACCTGCCGGCTGTCCTCATTCATTTGGGCGAAGATCTTTTGCGAAATCCGTCAACTATGGAACTGGCCGAAGCTTTGGGGTTGGTTGAAGAGCTGGATCATGAGAAAGCTTATGATGTTGCTATTGTTGGTGCAGGGCCGTCAGGATTGTCTGCCGCGACTTACGGTGCATCCGAAGGTTTGAAAACGGTATTGCTGGAAGGTGAGGCGCCGGGTGGGCAAGCCAGCACCAGTTCTAAAATCGAAAATTATCTTGGCTTCCCAACGGGTATATCGGGGCAGGCGCTGGCTGGACGTGCACAGGTTCAAGCACAAAAATTCGGTGCAAAAATCGCATTGCCGCGCGCAGTCAGTGCTATTGATTGTGAAAACGGTAGTCCGTTTAAAATTACGCTTAATGACGGATCGAAAATCAAATCCAAATCAGTTGTGGTGACGTCGGGAGCGCGCTATCGCAAACTAAACCTTCCTGACGAAGATAAATTTGAAAATGCCGGTCTCCATTATGCTGCCACAGCTATGGAGAGCAGTTTATGTGAAGCTCAAGAAGTGATCGTCGTCGGTGGTGGTAATTCTGCAGGTCAGGCCGCTGTCTTTATGTCGCAACATGCCAGTCATGTTCACATTTTTGTGCGCAGTGATTCATTGGCAGCCAGCATGTCGGACTATTTGATTGAGCGCATTGATTCTTCAAAACGCATCACCTTGCATCGCCAAACACAAATTACGGAGCTGAAAGGTAAAAATCATCTCGAAGAAGTCACCTGGCTCGATAAAGTGTCTGGTGAACACATTACAAAACCCATTCGCCATGTCTTTTTGATGATTGGCGCGATGCCGAATACTGACTGGCTGGAAGGTTGCGTTCAGCTCGATGAAAAAGGCTTTATCCTGACCGGACGACAAGTTACGGATCTCGATCATTGGCCGGAAGGACGCGCGCCGTTTATGTTAGAGACAAGCGTTCCCGGTATATTTGCGGCAGGTGATGTGCGATCCAATTCTATCAAACGTGTAGCGTCGGCGGTGGGTGAAGGCTCCATGACAATTTCTCACGTTCATCAGTTTTTGGCGGAAAGCTAAACACGGACTATGCAGGCTCTTACCACCTCATCAACATCCGGAGAGAAAAAGCTTTTTATAGCCGTCATACTCAATGTTGGTTTAACGATCGCGCAGTTGATCGGTGGGATTTTTTCTGGCTCGCTGTCCTTGATCGCGGACGCCTTGCATAACTTTGGAGATGCGGGTGCGTTATTGGTTGGATTGATTGCCATGCGCATAGCAAAACGCCCCCCCGATAAACGCCGGAACTTTGGCTATAAACGGATTGAAACAGTTGCCGCACTGATCAACCTGACCATTCTTGGTGTTGTTGGTATTTATCTGCTGTTTGAGGCGATGGAGAGGTTTTTGTTGCCCGAACCTATTCTCGGATGGACTATGATTTGGGTTTCGATAGTTGCTTTGATTGTTGATACGTTTACAGCTTTTCTGATTTACAGCGAGTCTAAGAACAGTTGGAACATGCGTGCTGTGTTCTTACATAACCTTACCGATGCTTTGGCGTCTGTTGGGGTCATGATCACAGGTATTCTGATTATCGTGTTCAACTGGATTTGGGTGGATGCCGCGATGACAGTGATCATTGCCGGTTACATTCTGTATCAGGCGTATTTGAATATGCCTAAGGTGATCAATTTACTGATCGAAGGTGTTCCGGAAGGCATTGATCGTGATGAAGTGATTGCGGATATGAATGCGATTGAGGGTGCAAGTGATGCGCATTATGTTCATATCTGGCAGCTTGATGAAAAACGCTATGCTTTGGATGCGCACATCGTTCTGGAAAGCCTTGATCAGATGGAAGATGTGAAGCGCAAGATGAAAATTATGTTGCTTGAAAAATACGGCATTCGCCGCTCGACCCTCGAATTCGAATGGGGTGAAGAAGGCCAATCCGAATGGCACTAAACGAAAATCTTCTATACAGTTTTCGCCGCTGTCCATATGCGATGCGGGCAAGGATGGCATTGGTGAGCGCGCAAATTCCTGTCACGATTCATGAAGTTAGCTTAAAAGATAAACCTGACCATATGTTGGAAATATCGCCGAAAGGGACAGTTCCGGTTTTGCAAACATCTGATGGAAACGTTTTGGAAGAAAGTATTGATATTATCTTTTGGGTGCTGGGCCAGAACGATCCAGACGGATTGCTGAATTTTGACCTGAATGACGTCAAAACACTGATTGCCGAGAATGATGGTCCGTTTAAAGCAGCGTTAGATCGATATAAATACCCGTCCCGATATCCGGATGAGGATTGTAGTGGTGCGCGTGACATTGGAGAGGCTTTTTTGATCAAGTTGAATGATCGGATTGATGGCCAAGGGCAAATCATGGGATCGCAGATCACGATTGCCGATATCGCCATTTTTCCCTTCATTCGACAATTCGCGAATACTGACCGTGTTTGGTTTGATGCTTTACCGCTCAAACCTTTGCAGGACTGGCTTTCCGGACATATCAATGGCGCGCTTTTTACCCATATCATGCGCAAATACCGCGATGAACGCTATGATCTGCTCGATAACGCTCCAAATGCTTGACAAAGCGGCTTAAATCCTTATAAATCGCGCTATTCCCAAGAAAGGGCGGTTTCGCCCTGCTGCTGAGTTTTACTCCAGTCCATATTGGCAATTGGGACAACAAATTGAAAATAAAGGATAAAACCTATGAGTGAGAAGCGCCCAAAGGCCAAATACAAAATTGACCGCCGCCTCGGATGTAATCTGTGGGGTCGTCCAAAATCCCCTTATAACAAACGTCAGACAGGCCCCGGTATGCACGGTGCCCGCCGCGGTAAGCCGACTGATTTCGGTATTCAGCTATTCGCAAAGCAGAAGCTGAAAGGCCATTACGGTAACATTGGTGAGAAGCAGTTCCGTCGTTACTACCACGAAGCATCACGTCTGCGCGGTGACACAGGTCAGAACCTGATAGGCTTGCTGGAACGTCGTCTGGATGCTGTGATTTACCGTGCGAAGTTCGTACCGACAGTGTTTGCTGCACGTCAGTTTGTCTCTCACGGTCACATTCTTGTGAACGGCAAGAAAGTGACAATTCCGTCTTACCAGATCAAGGAAGGCGATGTGATTGAAGTGAAGGAAAGCTCCAAGCAGCTTGCTCTTGTTCAAATTGCATTGGAAGAACCATCACGTGAGCAATGTGAATATATCGACGTTGATGAGAAAGCACGTAAAGCGACTTTCTTGCGCACACCGAAACTGGAAGATGTGCCATACGCGGTTCAGATGGAACCGAACCTCGTGGTCGAATTCTACTCTCGTTAAGAGAGAGCACATAACAATTCAAAGAAGGTCGCTTATTGCGGCCTTTTTTATTTTGAAACCTTTTTCCCGATCAGGGCAGAGACAATGCCGTGCCAGGTCTTGATTTCCTGAGAGGTGAGCTCGGTGCGCAAGAGCATGGAGCGAATATTGCGTAAGGTGTTGGGCTTCATATCGGGTGAGCGGAAAAAGCCTAGTTCATCCAGTTCTGTTTCCAGACGTGCAACGAATTCATCAAACTCGCCTTGCGGTGCAGGGGCTTGGGCTTCCATCTCACCGTCATATCCGCTTTGAAAATATTCGTAGGCGACCATGATCACACCTTGGCCAAGGTTCAGGGACGAAAAATCCGGATTGGTCGGGATTGTGATGATTGCATGGGCGCGGGCGACATCATCATTGTGCAGGCCTGTGCGCTCCCCACCAAATAAGATGCCGATTTTTTGCCCTTGTGCTTCGCGTTTGCGCATATCGGCGGCGGCCTCGGCAGCCGTGAAAACAGGTTTCACCATATCGCGGGGGCGGGCGGTGGTTGCATAGATATAATGGCAGTTTTTGATGGCCGTGGCCGTATTCTCAAACACCTGAACAGGCGGCATTTTGTCCAGCGCGCCGGAGGACATGGCATCCGCACGCGCGTTCGGCCAGCCGTCGCGTGGCTTGACGATGGCTAGCTCATCCAGTCCAAAATTGAGCATGGCCCGGGCGCTTGCGCCGATATTTTCACCCAACTGGGGTTCAACAAGGATAATGGACGGTTTAGTCATGAAAACCTTGTATAAGACTTTGTTTTATAATGCAAATCCGAGTTGGTCATTTCGTTCCGTCAAAAATCATAGGGGGGTGGGGGCTATCCGCTTGTTTTTGTTGGATGTTTTGATAAACCACAAAAGGAATATTATCCTATTTTTAGCTCTATGACAAATTGAATGTGAGATGTTTGGCTTCTTAACTTAAAATTTGCTTTTTCTAGAATAAACTATCATATTGATAGGTATGAATGAGGTTATACCATTTAACCCATCTCCAAATGATATGGCACGCCAAGTAAACATGCTGGCAGAGGATACGAGCCGCATAATATTGAAAAATCATACGAAACAACGTATGCGGCAGAGAAACATAACGATGAAGCATGTTGTGGAATGCCTTAGGCAGGGAACGTGTGCAGGTGGAGATTGGCCGCATCAGAATCCACAAGGTGAGTGGGTTTGTAATATGGTGCGTTGTGTGGCTGGTTTGGACGTTCAAGTTGCTACAAGAGTTATCTGGGATGAAAAGATAATTGTTGTAACAGTTTTTTAAAAGGAGGCTAACATGAGTAAGTATCACTATACAGAAAGCGGGCCAGACAATGTTTGGTTGCTCGATGGGTACACTATTCATCAAATTGATGGAGAAGAAGCAGTCTCTATTAACGACATGGATAACCTTCACAAAGCAATTGGTAAAGTTATCGCTACTAGCCAAAATAAAATTAGTCCAAAAGAAATACGTTTTTTGCGAGTAGAAATGGGGCTTTCTCAAAAAAACTTAGCCGCCTGTTTGGGGGTAGAGGCCCAAACTATCGCGCGTTGGGAAAAAAATGAATGCGCTATTCCAGGTCCAGCAGAAAGGTTGCTTCGAGCTTTTTATCTCGAACACAATGACGGGAATACTGACATTGTAGAGCTTTGCAATAAATTTGCAGAGCTAGATGAAATGGAAAGTGCTTGCAAACGCGAGTTTGAACACAATGAGAATGGTTGGAAGCTTGCAGCCTAATTGATGCCTAAGAAGCCTTCGTCAGGCGGGCTTTGGTCTCGTTTGCGCCGATGAGTGGGAGCAGCGCTGGTAGCTCGGGGCCATGTTCCATCCCAGTCAACGCTTTGCGGATCGGCATAAATAAATCTTTACCTTTGCGACCTGTCGCTTCTTTCACTTTACCCGTCCATTCCTTGAATGTTTTTTCATCCCACGGTTCGGGCGGCAGGAGGTCAGCAGCTTTGGATGCAAAATCCGCATCTTCGATTACACTTTCGACGGGGCCGTTGGCCACGCGCCACCATTCAGCGATGTCTTCGAGGCGTTCCAGGTTCGGGCGGACGGCGTTCCAGAAATTTTCATCCAGATCCTGTAAGCCCATGCGGGCCATGCGCACATTGACGTTTTCAAATGGTGTTTCATGCAGGATTTTAGAGTTCAGTCTGAGCAGCTCTTCAAGATCAAATTTTGGTGTGCCGCGTCCGAATTTGGAGAAATCAAAGCTGTCGATCAGCGGCTGAATATCCGTGAACGGTTCGATGGGGTCTGACGTACCAAGACGCGCCATAAGAGAGACAAGCGCCATCGGCTCCAGCTTTTCGTCTTCGCGCACGGATGTGACGCTGAGTGAGCCGAGACGTTTAGACAGCTTGCCGCCTTCCGCATCACTGATGAGCGGCAAGTGCGCCATTTCGGGCGGGGTTGCGCCAAGGGCTTCAAACATCTGCACGTGGGCTGCGGAGTTCGACACATGGTCTTCGCCGCGTACGATATGCGTGATGTTGTAATCGACATCATCAATGACCGAGCAAATGTGATAGAGCGGGCGGCCATCTTCGCGGATCAAAACGGGGTCGGAGAGGTCTTCGCCTTTGAAGGACACGGGCCCGCGGATCATGTCATTCCATTCAATAGGTTTGTGATCAAGCTTAAACCGCCAATGCGGTTTGCGGCCTTCGGCTTCGTAAGCGGCGATTTGTTCGGGTGAGAGATCCAGTGCGGCGCGATCATAAATCGGCGGCTTGCCACGATTAAGCTGTGTTTTGCGTTTCAGCGATAATTCTTCCGGCGTTTCATAGCATGGGTAGAGGCGGCCTGACTCTTTGAGTTTTTGAATTTGCTCGGCATAGCGCTCAGTTCGGTCTTTTTGATTGGTGGTTTCATCCCACTCCAGCCCCATCCAGATCAGAGAATCCTTGATGGCATCTTCATATTCCAGCTTTGATCGCTCCTGATCCGTGTCATCAATGCGCAGCAGAAAGTGGCCTTTATTAGCGCGCGCGAACAACCACACAATCAAAGCGGTGCGGGCATTTCCGACATGTAACATCCCAGTCGGTGAGGGGGCGAAACGGGTACGTATAGTCATAGTGATATGTGTTTAGTGATAAGTGCCTATAAAAGCAAGATGTTGAATATAATTATTGACATAATAAAAATATCTATGTTATCTGTTTCTTTATGAAATTTTAAAGGAGTTCAAAGATGGCTGGTTTGGGTATGCATTTTCACAGCGCAGGCGAATTAAGAATTAAAGAAGTGATCGGTGAAGAACCTCGAACATATAATCCGCATGATCTTAATGGTCCTGATGGCGTTGAAGCAAAATTGCTTAGAGATTCAGGTTTGCCACCTTCCTTGCGCGGGCCTAAACAAGGGGGGCCTAAAGCACCTACTCCTTATCCAAAATGGAATTTGTAGCCAGCGCTTAAAAACTTTCCAAAAATTTATTCGTGATGGGATAGCGGCGGTCGCGGCCGAAGGCACGGGCAGTGACTTTGACACCGGGACAGGCTTGCCGGCGTTTATATTCTGCGCGATCTAACAATGTCCAGACTTTCAGAACAGTTTCACGATCAAAACCCTGTGCCGTTAGATCATCGACACCCATATCCCGTTCAATGAGACCTTTGAGAATGTTGTCCAGCACATCGTAAGGTGGAAGAGAGTCCTGATCGGTTTGATTATCACGGAGTTCCGCGCTTGGGGCTTTGGTGATGATGTTTTCAGGGATCACTTTACCTTGCGTGTTGCGCCATTTGGCGAGCGCGTAGACTTCCATTTTGTACAAGTCTTTGAGCGGATTGAACCCACCGTTCATATCGCCGTACAGCGTTGCATAGCCGACAGCCATTTCAGATTTATTCCCTGTCGAGACCACCATATAACCGCTGCTGTTCGATATCGCCATCAGGGTTGAGCCGCGAATACGGGATTGAATATTTTCATGCGCCACACCTATGAGGTTCGGGACTTGTTTTTCAAATGCCTTGACCATCGGTTTGATTTTGATGGTGTCGTATTTCACGCCCAAGGCTTTGGCGCAGGCCTTCGCATCTTCCAAAGACTCTTTGGATGTGAATTTCGATGGCATCATCACGCAATGGACTTTATCGGCGCCAAGTGCATCCACGGCAATCGCAGCCGTCAGCGCGCTGTCAATTCCGCCTGAGAAGCCGAGCACAACGCCGGGAAATCCGTTTTTTGTTACGTAGTCTTTCAAACCCATTTTCAGGGCGGCGTAGGTCAGACCGTTTTGATCGGTGATGCTGTCATCATCAAAATACGGCATTTGCTGTACCACTTCACCATCCGGATTGAGGATAAAAGAGCCGCCGTCAAAAACGATTTCATCCTGCCCGCCGATTTGATTGACGCAAATCATCGGTAGGCCTGTTTCCTTCACGCGGGCTTGGGCGTGGTTCATACGGATGTTTGATTTGTTCATATCGAACGGGCTGGCATTCACGGAAATCAGGATATTCGCGCCGCGCTCTTTTAAATGTGCCGCGACATCGGAAAACCACATGTCTTCGCATATAAGAACACCAAGTTTGGCGTCCTTGTATGTGATGGGTTCAGGCATGATCCCCTGATCAAACACGCGGGTATCGTCAAATACGCCGTAATCGGGGAGATGGTGTTTGAAGGTCACATCCTGAATTTTACCGTCCGTAATAAGCAGGGCGGCATTGTAAAGGCTGTCAGCATTGCGCCAAGGTGTCGGAATAATGGCTGCATTCGGGAAGTCCTTTGTATCAGCGCAGAGCTTAGCGATGTATTTTTCAATAACATCCAGAAAATCAGGACGGAGGACGAGATCTTCGGGGGGGTAGCCGGACGTTGCGCATTCGGGAAAGACAACGACATCGTCCTTGGATGCTTTCCAGACATCATGAATTTTAGAGATATTCCCACGAATGTCCCCGACAGTCGGGTTTAATTGCGCAAGGGTAAAGGTTAATTGAGCCATATTTAATCCGTCATTCCTGCGAAGGCAGGAATCTATTTAGTCGTTACATCAAATTTTGTGATAAATCATCCCAACGTGGGTTTTGGTTTTCTATCAGGTTGATTTTCCATTGCCTTTTCCATGCTTTCATTTGTTTTTCTCTGGTCATAGCCGTTTCAAAAGTGTCATGTACTTCGTAATAAACCAGATTTTTAACACTGTATTTTTTTGAAAAGCCATCTACAACACCATTTTGGTGTTCCCACATGCGTTTTATAAGGTTTGATGTCATGCCAATATAAAGTGTGCCGTAGTGTTGGCTTGCAAGAATATAAACGTAAAAGCGCTTCTCTTCTCTCATTTGAAAGCTTTACACAAAAAACTAAATGGATGCCAGCCTGCGCTGGCATGACGAAAAAGTCTATGGTGTGCGCATCGTTTGCAATTCATCGGCGATCAGGAACGCGAGCTCCAGCGCTTGGTTCGCATTCAAGCGCGGATCGCAATGCGTGTGATAGCGGGAAGACAGATCTTCTGATGTAATATCATCGGCGCCGCCGACACATTCGGTGACGTCCTGACCTGTCATTTCGAAATGAACGCCGCCCGGATGCGTGCCTTCCTGTTTGTGTGCCTTAAAGAAATCTTTCACCTCGCTGAGGATGTTATCAAAGCGGCGGGTTTTAAATCCGCTGTCTGATGTTTCAATATTGCCATGCATCGGATCGCACACCCATGTGACAATACGCCCTTCATCCTTTACGCGTTTCAGCAGAGCGGGGAGGTGATCCATCACTTTGCCCGCACCCATGCGTGAAATGAGTGTCAAACGCCCCGGCTCATTGTCGGGGTTCAGAATATCAATCAAACCGATCAACTCGTCACCTGTCATGTGTGGGCCGACCTTCATACCTAATGGATTTTTTATGCCGCGGACAAATTCGATCTGCGCACCGTCTTCCTGATGCGTGCGTGCGCCAATCCACAGGAAGTGCCCGGAACAGTCATACCATTCATCAGTTGTTGAATCGACGCGGGTGAGAGCTTGTTCGTATGGCAACAGTAATGCTTCGTGGCAGGTATAGAAGTCTGTTTCTTTCATCGCCGGAACAGTGTCTCCGTTGACGCCGCAAGCATTCATGAAGGCGAGACTATCCTGAATTTGTTTACCCAAACTTTCATAGCGCTTGGATAGGGGGCTATCTTTCACAAAATCCAGATTCCAGCGGTGTACCTCATGTAAGTCCGCATAACCACCTTGTGCAAAGGCACGCAATAGGTTGAGTGTTGACGCGGATTGGTTATAGGCGCGGATCATACGCTCCGGGTTCGGGACACGGCCTTCTTCGGTAAATTCCAGTTTATTGATGATATCCCCGCGATAGGACGGCAGGGTCACATCACCTTGTGTTTCTGTATCGCTGGAGCGCGGCTTGGCGAATTGTCCGGCCATGCGGCCCATTTTCACAACAGGCACGCCGCCTGCGAATGTCAGCACGACGGCCATTTGTAACAGCACGCGGAACGTATCGCGGATTTTGATGGCATTGAACTCGGCAAAGCTCTCCGCACAGTCCCCACCTTGGAGAACAAACGCTTTACCCATAGCGGCATCAGCCAGCTTGGCTTTCAGGTTGCGGGCTTCCCCGGCAAACACAAGCGGCGGCAGGCCGGAAAGGATATCTTCCACTTTTGCCAGTTTGTCTTGATCGGGGTAGGTCGGCAGTTGTTTCGCGGGCTTGTCGCGCCAGCTATTCACATACCAATCATCATTTGAGGGTTTTTGCTTTATTTGGTTCATAAGCAAGGTTTTTAAGGGTTTTGAGGCGTTTTTACAAGGGGATTTAACTCTCGAACTTCTCGCGCATGGTCATGAATTCTTCGGCTGCGGTCGGGTGAACGGGCATGGTGCGATCAAAGTCGGCCTTTGTTGCACCCAAATTGAGCGCCAATGACATCGGTTGAATGATTTCAGGCGCATCGACGCCGCACATATGAACGCCCAGAACTTTATCCGTGTCTTGATCCACCACCAGTTTCATCAGGATTTTTTCATCTCGTTTACTGATCGTATGCACCATAGGCTTGAAAGATGTCTTATAAATATCGACCTTATGCCCGCGTTCTTTGGCTTTTTCCTCGCTCAAACCCACAGTGCCGATGGGTGGGTGAGAGAAAATAGCGGTCGCGATATTATCGTAGTTGATCGCACGGTCTTGATTGCCGAAGAGATTATCGGCAAGCGCGTGTCCTTCGGCGATTGCAACCGGCGTTAAGGCATAAAAATTCGTCACATCGCCCACGGCGTAAATATGCGGCAGCGATGTTTGATAGTGTTCATTGGTCAAGATGCGTCCGCATGACGTCATATCCGGGTTGATGTTTTCAAGACCCAGATTGTCCGTATTCGCCAAGCGACCGATGGCAGAGAAAATCAGATCGGTTTCAATTTCGTTGCCATCATTACAAATGACATTGAAGGAACCGTCATCTTGTTTGACAATTTCATCAATATCGCAGGAAAAATGCAACGCACAGCCCTGTTTGTTCATTTCAGCGGCAAGAAAATCACGCAAATCAGAGTCAAAACCGCGCAGGAAAATCGTATCGCGGTAAATCAGATCAACATGAACACCGAGACCATGAAAAATATGCGCGAATTCCACGGATATGTATCCGCCGCCCTGGATTAAAATGCGCTTTGGCAGATCATCCAGATAAAAGGCATCATCGGAGACGATCGCGTGCTCTGCGCCTGGGAATTCAGGTTTGCGGGGTTTACCACCCGTGGCAATCAGGATTTTATTGGCCGTGATTGTGTCTTCGCCTACCTGAAGAGTGTGTTCATCAATAAAAGAGGCATGATGCGGATAGAGTGTAACGCCTGCACGTTCCAGCAAGCCTTCATAGATGTGATTAAGACGTTCAATTTCTTTGGTCTTGTTATCACGCAAAGTCGTCCAATCATGCAGGATGTTCTCGGCTGACCAACCATAGTTTTTGGCATCTTCGAAGGCCGGGCCGAAGTCAGAGGCATAGGCGAAAAGCTTTTTGGGAACACAGCCGAGATTAACACATGTGCCCCCCAAACTAGCGCCTTCTGCGATACCGACCTTTGCACCATGACCGGCTGCGATACGGGCAGAACGCACCCCCCCGGAACCTGCACCAATCACGAAATAATCATAGTCATATGTACTCATTTTTTATCCTTTACCCAACGCCTGTGGAGCCAGAGCCAGTGGCCCGGTTGTTCACGAATATTGTTTTCTAAAATTGTATGCGCCTCTTGTATGACGTCTACCACTTCCCTGTCCTTCACATTCAACGGCTGGCTTAATGTGACACGGAATTTCGGGCCATCCAAACGATCAATGCGTACAGGGATCAATGGAATATCAAGTTTTTGAGCCAATTGTACAAAAGCAGGGGAGGTCTTCGCATCTCGCCCGAAAAAGGGCATGGCGATCCCTTCGTTATATTTCTGATCAATCAAAATGCCGACTGTTTTGCCGGACTTTAAGGACTCCATTAATCTGCGTGTCCCTGAACGTGATTTGGGGATGGTGGTGATATCGTCCGAAATTTTGCGGCAGCGATCCAATAACCATGCAGCCATGGGGTTGTTCGGTTCGCGAAATACGGGGTGAATAGCGGTGCCGTATTGTTTTTTGTATGCAGGCCCCGCAACTTCCCAGTTGCCGTAGTGCGCGCCAAAAATAATAGCATTACCGTCTTCGGGAATATGTTCTGTTCCGATGATTTGGGTGTAGTCTTCGCTAGCCAGTTTTTTTAAGTGCGGGTATTCGGCAAAGGTGCGTCCGATATTATCCCACATCAGGAAAAGAATGCGTTCGATTTCATGTTCATTCGCATTCGGAAAGGCGAATTGTATGTGTCTGCGTGCCTTGCGGGATGCGGCGAGGAGGGGGCCGAGATTACACATCAATGTGCCGCCTAAATAGGATGCCGTTGATACGGGCAGAATTTTAAACAACCCGAAGGCAAGCATTAGCGCAAACGCTTCAATCGCATAACGAATAGTTTTCATTGCACCCCCAGTTTTTGATTGAGGAACAGTGTGAGTTCTTCACGTTCTTCAAAAATCAGATTGACAGGTAGGACTTCAACATATTTGTGATAGGCCGAAGGAATACGGACAAAGTCTTTTTCCGTTGTGATCAATTGCGCTTTGTGTTTTTGAGCATCCCGGCGGAGCTTTTCCATGTCATATGCACTATAGGGATGATGATCGGCAAAGGGGTGAAACGCAGCTATATTGGCGTTCATATCTTTGAGTGACTTTTCAAATTTTTCAGGGCGGCCGATCCCTGCAAAACCGATATAAGGTTTAACCGCATCCAATTGTTCATCGCTATCCAGATAGGCCCATATGGTGGGCGCAGTTTCATCCAGAGAAAACATACTCACATGATCCGTGCGCTTGCCGATGGTAATGATTAAATCCACGCTTTCCAGTGTTTGGCGCAAAGGTGCACGCAAAGGGCCTGCCGGAAGAAGGCGTTCATTGCCAAAACCAAAAACGGAATCAACGACCAAAACTTTAATGTCCTGATGCAAGGTCGGGTTTTGTAAGCCGTCATCCATAAGGATCATATCGGCGCCAAGCTCTTCTGCCATTTTTGCACCCGCAGCCCGATCAGCGCTTTTGATCACGGGTGCTTTGCGTGCAAGCAAAAGCGCTTCATCACCAACTTGAGCGGTATTGTGATTTTGCGGATCAACCTGAACAGGGCTTTGGATAGAACCACCATAACCGCGCGTGAGTACAAACGGGTTTTTGCACAACTCTTGTTCTTTCAAGACATCAATGAGCGCGAGGACGGTCGGTGTTTTGCCGGATCCACCAACGACTGCGTTGCCAACGCATAATACAGGAATAGAGGCCCTGTAAGCTGTTTTTCCTTTTTGATGGAATGAGTGGCCGAGCCAGTACAGGTATGACAACGGCGATAACGCACTGGATAGTGCGTTTTTTTCGTTCCAAAATTTCGGCGCCTTTAAAATCATGATTTTATTTTAAACGTTTTTGTGACGTGTTCCATCACGGTATCAATAACATCCGCTTTGTTTTTCGCAAAAGCTTGCGCTTGATCTTGCATGGCCTTCAAGGCTGCGGGGTTTGAGAGCAGATCATCGATCATCGCCGTAAGCGCCGTTTCATTTTGTGCAATATAAACTGCATTTTCGGCGAGCATGGTATCAAACAGATCACTTTGATATTCAATGTGAGGGCCAGATAGAACCGCACAGTCCGCTTGCGCCGCTTCAATCGGGTTGTGACCACCGCCTCCATCATTGCTGAAGGATCGTCCGATCACGGCGATAGGGCACAGATTATAGAATAGCCCCAATTCACCAAGCGTATCGGCAATGTAAATATCAGTGCTGTCGTCTACAGGCGTACCTTTTGAGCGCAGAGCAAGATTCAAATTTTGTTCTGAAACCAGTTTTGCAATCTCATCACGGCGTTCAGGGTGACGCGGCACAATAATGGTCAGCAAATTCGGAAAGCGTTCCTTCAAACTTTTGTGAATATCACAGGCGAGTTTTTCTTCGCCGTCATGCGTGCTGGCATAGACCCAGCAGGGACGCTCGCCGATAGCTTCTTTTAAAACACTGAGTTCCTTTTCATCAAAGGGCAGGGGTGCGGCGCTGTATTTGATGTTATCGGTCACAGGAACGTTTTTATGGCCCAGTTTATCGAAGCGCTGATGGTCGGTTTCAGTTTGGGCGAGGATGGTTTTAAACGTGGATAGTAATTTTTCCGCCACACCTTTAAACGAAGACCAACGATTAAAAGACTGCATGGACAGGCGTGCATTCAACAAAATTGCCGGGATTTTGCGTTTTCGTACGGCCAATATCATATTCGGCCATAGTTCTGATTCCATCCAGATCACATAGTTGGGTTTCCAGTGATTCAGAAAGCTGCGGCACCATTTGGGGTGATCGAGTGGATAGAATTGGTGAACAGCCTGTTCCGGCAAACGTCTTTCCATCAATTCTGCCGATGTTAGCGTGCCGGTTGTGATCAGAATATGCAGGTCAGATTTTGCCGCCAAAAGCCGGTCAATCAAAATAAGTGCAGATTGTGCCTCTCCTACACTGGCGGCATGCAGCCATAAAAGGGAGCCGTCAGGGCGTTCTATGGACGGCTGCCCCTGGCGTTCCAAAATCCGTTCGGGATGCTCCTTACCCGCTTTTAGCCTTTGATGTAACAGCGCTTTTAGCGGTAGGCCGCTGAAACGCGATGCCAATCTGTAGGTGTTGAGGAGGAGTGTTTGCATGCAAAGTAACGCTATATTAGGGAATTCGGCCTTATTCTTGCAAGATATAGCGTTGTTAGAGACAACAATCAAAGGAATTAAGCAATTGAAACGGCGAGGTTATTTTTCATCAGGGGGACGAAAAGTCCTGAAATCGGACAAACGGATTGCGTTGGAGCAAAAAGTACTGGCGCAAATGCGTGAAACACGCGAAGCCATTGACCCGGAAGTGTTGGAAAGATTTCGGGATGTCATCGCGCAGACACAGATGATTCAAGAACCAAAAGAGCCGGAAATCAACAATGATTTTGAAGTCATTGATAAACGTAAGATGTACGAAACCATTCTGAAGTTCGCAAAATTGCGACAAGATAATCAGGCATTCATGAATGAAGTTCTAGCTGTGCTCGGAACAGCCCCTAAACAGTAAACACGCTGTTTTTATAATCTGCAGGGAACGCCAGGGTTACTGTAGCAAGTTTCAGGCCCCAGGTTACCGCCACCGGCAGGCGTCATTATAATGTTCGGACCTGTTGTAAATGGACAGTTTGGTGCGCCATCTATTAAGCATTCCCGCACTTCAGCTGCGTCTCTTACAAGAGGGTCTCTGTGTGGGTAACCGCCAGGTCTGTCTACCGGTGGGCGAGCATACACATCTTCAATGTTCTCACCATAAAGAATCCCTTCTTCCCAAGGCACGGGCGGTCCTTCATAGGCTACAGGTTCTATTCTTGGGTCTTCCATCTCCATATACCCACGTGTTGTGTAAAAACCTTCATTGGCTTGGTTGGCAATGAAGTTTTCATCTCTGGCCTGTTGCCATACAGCCATCATAGGCGGGCAGCCAGGTGCGCTGTCTGCGTAAGCGGCTCCAAGCCCATCCCATGTGCCGCCACCTGCATCATGAAAATAGCTTGCATCAAGAAAAGCTGCACTTGGTTCGACGACTGACGCATTCACATGCGCCTGCCAGGTCGATGGTGGGGTAACACCTCTGAAATTACTGCGAGGGAAAATCGTAGCCATCTCTGCGCCCTGAACAAGTGCAGATTCATCAAAACACGTCATTTCCAAGACACTATCCGGCTTATTGATGTAGATTTGGTTTTGAGTGATCTCCCGCTGGCCTGCCATCCAGGATCTCTGTTCCAGACTTTCATAATAAACAGGGTCGCAACTGCTGGGTGCTGACGCAGGAGCACCGCCGGAAGGCGCGCTAGTGGCTGAAGCTGCAGTAATCATAAAAGCTGATAAAAGAACACTGAAGCTCGCTACCAACAAGCTTTTTAATAGAAAATGCTTAAATTTAAAAATGTTTATCATAATTTCCTCAGTCCTTTATAATTCTATGCCAAAACAAGCTTTTAACGCAAATAAGAAAGCGTTATTGCGTGTTTCTGTCCCGATTTATCGCACACACTCCCCTGCATCTGCTGCATAATTTCCATTCATTGTGTAATAACATCCCTGACCAATGCATGTGGCATCAGCGAAAGTCTCTATTTCTCCAATACGTCCGGGAGCAATCATGACGTGGGTTGTTGCTCCGGTAAAACGTGTTTGACATTCTGCAGTTGGTAGAATGTATTCCACCGTTACATCTTCTGGTACGGAAAAACCGCAATCCGGTTCATTGCCGCAACGCGCTCTATCAATCATTTCTTGTGTAATGTCATTACCCTGCGATTTCGCTTGTGAGGGAAATAAAATCAAAAAACACCACAGCAAGAGAGCCGATAAAAATAGAAAAACATAGTTTTGCGTTTGTGCTGTTTTTTCTTTTCTCATGTTACGGATCCATTGGGTCAATACGCGGGTTATAACCAATCATCTCTTCATATGAATAAAACAGTTCAAGTCCCGGAATTTCGGATTCCGCATTTGAAAAATTCGCATCTCTGGCTTGTTGCCAAACGGGCATCATATCAGCACATCCGCCGCTGGGATCAATATCGCTGAAACCACCCAGATATGTGTGATTAAAATTTGTGTCCAAGTACAAATTGGCTGCTTCTACAACAGTATTGGCCAAAGCGTTATTCATGGAATCTGGGCCCAGTTCGAATGTGATTTCCGTCATTCTTGTGACACCCCTTACCGATAGTTCAACGGGTCTATTGGCCCACACATCGGTTTCAGGGAATATTGGTGCTATATCGTCAGCCAAAGCTGTTTCCATGGAGAAGGGGTTACAGGCATAATCCATAACAGCGTCATTTTTTTTGATGAAGGCTTGGTTGAAAGCCACTTCACGACGTCCAGCTAAAACACCGTTATTCACCATAGTGTTGTAATTTCCTGCCTCGCAGCCTGGGATTGCTTGTGCATATGATGGTTGAGACACCATCAAAAGTAGAAGCGCCAAAATCGCAAAAAGATATCTACTGTGCTTCATATCGATAAGTCCTTGGGTTCCAGGCATGGCGTTCAAAATCAAAATCATTGTTGGGTGTCGCGTACACAAGTAAGTCACGAATACCGTAGGTTCTGTCATCCGATACCAAAATATTAAAAGCTTTTATATCACCAAGTTCAATCCAATTTCGCCCTTTTTGAGCCATGACAATATACTGGCAGCCGTTTTTATCGTTACAAGATTGTCTATCAGACTTGATTATTTTTTCCGGAAGTCCGTCATTGTTCAGGTCAATGGTTGATGTGATCCAGTCGTCATAATTGTCAGATACAGAAACGGCATTTAAAATATCTGATGAAGGTGCTTTGTCTTTAAAAGACAGGCGTTCAGCGCTGTAAGCAGATGCGCTACAGAGTAAACAGGCTAAAAACAGGCTGAATCCGCGTTTCAATCTCATTTCAAAAGTTTAGCAAATTTAGGGGCTTACTGCCAAAAACTCTTTTAGGCGGCGGCAGGAAGATCGAAATCCAGAATGGCCATATTGAAGTCATAGGAGACTTCACCTTCATCGGTATCTTTGTAAATCACACCGATAAATTCGCCATCCAGCATAACTTCTGCAGATTCTGGGGCTTTTTCACGCAGTTTGATAGACAGGCCGTCATTACCGAATTTTTCACGCAAGTATCTGATAAGGCGTGCAATTTCTTCTTGTGTCATGTCCATGTCTAACTCCGTTTTATAAATCTGTCTTCGTTCTAAGCGGCTTTGGCTTTGGAATCAAGCCCTGTATCCTGATTTGTATTAGGGATGTATAGCCCCGCAGCTGTTTTTTCTTCTGCAGCCTTTGCCAGTGCCTTGCGGTCTTTAAACTCCGTAGGCGTTAGGGGAGCATGAAATTCAACGCGAACTGTCGCCCCCTTTTTCTTACAAAGACGCCAGATATGCGCTGTTAACGGAATGGTCATTTCACGGCTCCAGGCATATAGTTCGCGCACATCTTGATCGTTTGGGTTTTGCCCATTGGCTTCGATCAGGCTGATGGTCATGGGCTGGACGATCATTTTTTCTTTGATGTTGTCTTTTAATACAATTCCAAAAAGACTTGATTTGAATGGTAAAACTTCACGCCCGTCTGTCGATGTTCCTTCCGGAAACAGGATCAGACTTTTACCTTCTGCGGCCATGTTATCGAGCGCATTTTTTTCGTGTTTTACATCCTTACGATCTCGGCTGATAAAGGCCGTTTGCTGCATGGTGGACAAGTAGCCATAAACGGGCATTTCGCGTGCTTCTTTTTTCGCGATGAAGGATGCTTGGCGAATAATGCTGCCAATGACTGAGATATCAAGATAGGAGATATGATTGCAAACATAGAGAGTCTGTTGATCCAAAACGGGTTTGCCGACGACTTCATATTTTAATCCTAAAACTTTGCAGCTACCGGCGTGATACAGGCGCGTGAAAAAATATGATTTCGGGCCACGTGTAAACCACAGAATTGGCGTTTGGATAATAATAATCCAAGCGATCAGGCTTGTGACTCCCGCAAGTTTAAAAGACGCTATGACTGTTTTCACGATCCGGTTTCCCGAATGCGTGATGGATGTTTTTCGGCGAATTTATCGTCGATCACAATCTCTTTTTCTGTTTTGCGTTGGTAATGTTTGAAATACTTATCAGTCACCAAATGTGTCGGCATCACAATACACACATCAATGCTGTCCCATTGTTTGTCGATGTAGGCACCATCACCGATGGATGCGCCAAGTCGTAAATACCCCTTAATCAGAGGAGGGAGTGATGCGAAGGTTCGCCGCGCATCATAAGAGTCATTGGGCAGGATATTCATATCAACATAAACGCTGTCTAACGCCTTTGGGCACAGGCCTTCTTCGGCCAAATGAAAATGATTGAGGTACGATAACTCTGCGGCGTAGGACTCAACATCTGTTCCCGGCAAACTCGCACAGCCAAACATCAAGCCGATGTTATGCTCGGCTACATATTCGGCAATACCACCCCACATTTTTTGTAAAACAGGGCGTGTGCGGTAGGGTTCCAGAACACAAGAGCGGCCAAGTTCCAATAAAGATGCGCCGCTGTCGATCAGCGGTGAAATATCAAATTCGTCGCTGGTATAAAAATGCCCGTGTTTTTCAGCGATGTCTTGTCTTAAAAGGCGATAGGTTCCGACAATGTTTTCACTGCCTTCGCCGAGGCGGTCATCGGTTACAACCAAAATGTCGGCGACTGAATCAAAGTCATTTAAATCACGACGGACTGCCGCCATTTCATCCGTTGGAGTCGCGTTTAGTTCTTCGTAAAAAACCTTGTAGCGCAATCTTTGTGCAGCTTCGATGTCGTCTTGGGAATCGGCCAGACGAATGGATATGTGGTCTATCCCTACCTGTGTATCAGTCATATTGCCTTTGTACAGCCTATCGCGCTTCGGCTAAAGTGTTTTATATTTTTCACAACTTCGCTATCGTAAGCAACTTCGATAAGCGGTCAAGCGAAACTGCTGAAAGGGTTTTGAAATGTATAGCGTGTTATTTGTATGTACCGGAAATATCTGTCGGTCGCCGACAGCAGAGGCCGTTTTTCGCCATCATATCGAACAACATGATTTATCAGACAAAGTCACAACAGATTCAGCCGGTACGCATGGATACCACGTCGGTGATCCGCCCAATGAAAGCGCTGTTTTAGTTGCTAAGGAGCGCGGGATTTCGATGGATGGTTTAGCAGCCCGCAAGTTTGATGCTTCGGACTTTGATCGTTTTGATTTGGTCCTCGCGATGGATGATGGGCATTTCAGGATATTGGATGCGCATCGCCCTTCGGATGGAAAAGGGGATTTGAAGATGTTTATGGATTTTGCTCCCGGTCAAGGTGTGCGTGATGTTCCGGACCCGTATTATGGCGGTATCGAAGACTTTGAGTATGCTTTGAACCTGATAGAAGCAGGCTCACTTGGACTGATTACGCATATTCGTGATAGGATTCTTTAAGGATTTTGCTTTAGGGTAGCATGAGATATTTTATTCAATAAAGTCATTCACTTATGATCAAAACGCTTAAAATCGAACAATTCGTCATTATTGAAAGCCTTGAACTGGATTTTCAGGATGGCTTGACCATTTTAACGGGGGAAACAGGTGCCGGTAAATCTATCCTGTTGGGTGCCATGGGGCTTATTTTGGGCGACGAGCCGAATGTTGAATCGGTTCGTACGCAGGCCGATCAGGCAGATATCGAAGCTGTTTTTATCCCTGAAAAAACGCATCCTGTTTGGGATTATCTGATCAAAAATGACTTGGCCGCATCAGCCGATACGGAATTCACTGTTCACAGAACAATCCGAAAAGATGAGCAGCATGAAGTTTTATTCAACGGCAAAAATATTGAATTGGAAGAGTTGCAAAAAGTCGGAATGTATCTGGTTGAAATTCATGGTCAGTTTGCAAATCAAAGTTTGTTGGGTGCAGAAAATCAGTTGAACCTATTAGATCTGGCCGGCAACTATCCGCCCGAAGTTTTCGCAAATGTTGCCTCGGCCTTGGCCGAAGTGCGCAAGCTGGAAAAAGAGCTGGATGATGAACGAACGTTTTTACTGCAACACAAACAAAAGCTGCGCTCGATTGAAGAGAACGTCCGTAAATTCGAGAGTATCGAAATGGATGATGGCTTTGCTGAAGAGTTGAAGGAAGAATATGCAACCCTTCTGACAGCCAAGGAAACATGTGAAGCATTTCAGGCAATTTTATCGCAGCTGGTATCCGGCGGTGGCGTTGTTGTGGCGCTGTCTACGTCCAACCTGACGCTGTCCACGCAGGCCAATCTTGATAAAGAAAAAATGAAAGATTTGGAAAAATATCTAAGCGCTGCGCTGGAAAATGCGCGTGCAGCTGTTAATGAGATGAACAGGCTTGCACCCGAATACGAAATTGATACTGAGCCTTTGCATGAATGCAAAAGAATGCTGGATGTTTTGGAAGATATTTCTCGTAGTAACAATATTCCTTTTGAAAAGCTGAATGATTTTTGGATTGATCAGACAGACAGGTTGGAGCGCATTAAGGCAGGTCGAGAGCGATTGAAGGAGTTAGAAGGCGAATTGCAGGAAGCGAAGGCCGACTACTTGGAGGCTGCGCGTGTTCTGACAGAACATCGCATGCAAGCAGCACAAAAAATGAGTCAGGAAATTACAGACGAATTACCGCCATTGAAACTCGATAAAGCCGAATTCGAAGTCATTGTGAAAGAAGATACTTCGATGGAGTGGACGGAAAAAGGGCTGAACAAAGTCACCTTTACCGCGCGCATGAACCCGGGGCAGGAATTCAGCCCGATTGCAGATACGGCATCGGGTGGTGAATTGGCGCGTATGATCCTGGGCTTAAAAGTTGTGTTGCAACGCGTACAAACAACACCGACACTTGTGTTTGATGAAGTGGACACGGGTATTGGTGGCGCGGCCGCCGCAGCTGTTGGTGAGCGCCTTGCGCATCTGGCAGAAAATACACAAGTCATGGTGATTACGCACAGCCCTCAAGTCGCCTCACGCGGTGATAAACATCTGCATGTCAGTAAAGCCACGGATGGTATTACAACAACGTCCGGCGTTAGTGTCCTCAGTACAGACGAACGTATTGACGAGATTTCACGCATGTTGGCAGGGGATACGATCACTCCAGAAGCCATGGCCGCAGCCAAAAGCTTACTGGCTGAGGCTAGTTCGGCCGCGCAATCCAGACAGCAAGCCTAATAATGAATGTAAATTAGCTTTATCTTCCTGGAACAGTTGAAGGGTCAACATAGAAATTGCCGTTTCGTCCTTTTGAAATGGTGTTTGGGTCAATGGCGGTATGGGTTCCTTGCACACCTTCACAGGCTTTAGGGTCCGTACTGCTACAGGCTCCTCTTATTTCCATTCGATCAACAATTCCGCTTACTTTGCATATGTCGGTAAGTTCGCCAGTGGCGCTTATATTGAATGCAGGCATTGTGCTGCCTGCATCTATGTAATATTCAGTATTGTCAATTTGTTCAGATGTGCAATTCTCTAGGCTCACGGTACAATTTCTCCTTATTTTTAATTGTACCTAAAACATTTTTTATTATGCAAATTAGAGGTGCGTGCTATTTTTAGATTTTATAAAAAAAGTTTTTAATTATTGCGAAGATCGTCTATAAACTTATAAAAAAATTAAGTTATAAGCATATTTTATAAAACTTTGTTGTTGACTTTGCTTTTTACGAAATGCATATACAACTTACCTAATTCAAAAGCCAAACGAATTGGTAGGACTAGGTAAAGTAATACTTCGGTAATAGAGGTAAGTATTCCCCACACACAAAGAGAAAGCTCTCCGTATGGAGGGCTTTTTCGATTCTGGATCAATGTATTGTTGAAAAATCTTAAGGTGTTGCTTGAGAGGAATTTGTGGCTGGAGCACAAGCTTCGCAGGAACCATCGGGGGCGCATGCTGACGCATCCTGTGATCTTGGTTCACAGAGTTTTCCCTCATTGGCTTCTTGATAGAGTGCTTTTTGTTTGTCACTGGACATTGGGGCGTCAAATGGGGCAATGCGGAATTGCACTGTTTGCCCGCTCTCAAGCTCGCTATCGGGGTTCAGTATAACGAGTTGCGTGATCCGTATTCTCCGGCCTACGTCGAAAAAGTCATCGTCCTTATTTTTTATTCTTATGCTTTGCTTGTTCACCATACCTTGCGTTGGTTTTTCAATGTTGGGATTGAGCGTCCATATAAGAGCTTCGTCCGTTTTAGGATCTTTGACCAAGGCGCTGAGCGGTAGGCGTTTAGCAAGTGGATTTTTGGATAAGATCATTGCGGCTTTTTCAGGTTTCTCATCCAAAATCTGATCGCTCACCGCAATATTCAGTCGTGTTTTATCAGTTTGTTCAGGGGCGCTTGCCTTAGCCTTTATCTGACCTGTTGAGACATAGGCTAAGCCATTTGGTTTGTAGAACAGTATTTCGGGACTGTGCTTAAGATTAAGAACATGTGCGCTATCAACTATAGCGAAGACACCGTCTTCATTATATTGAGGGGTGATATTCAGGCGGTTTTCAATCGTGCCCATGACAGGTGTTCCGGTTGAATAGATGTTTTGATTTACAAGAGGCGCAAGCGGCTGTGCGTTTTCTTCTGCGATCCGGGGTGAGGTGCTTTCATTATCTTGTATCGGTTTCAGTCCAAATGTCCAGACGAGCGCACCAATCAGGGTGGCCAGTCCTACTGCAACGGCCAAAACTATCAGAACAGGTTTATTCACGGGAGTTTATCGAATGAAGATGTGAACTTCGTTGGACGTTACGTTTGCATCGGCATTGTAAGATAAATCAATCTTATCAGACGGCAGTCCCATTTGTGTAATTGTGCGTAATACTTTTTCCGCATTACGACGTGCACGTGTGCTTTCAATCGCCATTTGCGCGGCATTGCCTGTTGTGGGGTGCACGGCAATCAATTCAAAGCGTGCATCGGGGTAACGCTCCATGGCTTCACTCACAGCAATAAACACAGGCTGTTCGTAATCCACTTGCGCTTTATCAAAACGGATTTTTGCGAGTGGACGCGGGGAAGTAGGGCGTGTTGCTTGCGGTACAATCGGTGCCGGCATGCCGCCAATGCTGGCAGGCTGCATCAGGCTGCTTTGCGGCACACTGGAAAACGGGCGGTTTGCCAAAGAACGGCCGTAAAGATCACCATTGCTAATCCCAAGCGCCAGAGTGCGCAAGTTGCTGCGCTCAGAACTTAAGTAAGCGGCTGTGCGCGTAATATTGTCATTCACGGCATTGAGAAGGCGATCAATGGTTACAATCTGATTATTGATCTGGTCTTCCAATTGAGATAGACGCGCGTGATCTTCCTCAACTGCGCCGGATAAACCATATGTGGAGCGGGAGGCTTCCAAAAGGAACGACGCTATAGATGCTGAATTCGCAACTTGCACAGCCAAACTGTTCAACTCAGCCACATTGCGGGACAAGCCGTCCAAATTCATTTGAGCGGTCGATAAGCGCTGAACCAGACGCGGGTTACCGGGCGTTGTGCCGGATTGAAGCTGCGTATTGATAGTAGCTGTATTCGCAAAATACTCTGCTGATAAAGCCTGATTACGGCCTTCCATGTCTTCCAGTTTCTTGGATAAACGCTCAACACTGCTTTGTAGCGAAAACAAGTCGTTGCGCAATTCGCCAATCTTGCGGGATACAACGGTATCTGTTGGTTGATAATACGCATCGCCAATCAATTGCTGCGGGGTAATGTCAGGTGTTTTGGTTGGGCGGTTATAAAATGGTGAAATCTCGCTACCGGGCATCGGCTTGTTTGTAATCACGAGGGCAGGGCGCTTTTCCATGTCTTGAGCGTTAACCCCAGTCGTCGTTCCGGCTAAGCCAAAAGCCGCTATAATAGTTACGATAATTTTTGTTTTTATATCAATATTTTGCGGCATGTTCTTCACATTTTAGATTGTATTCGGATACCGCATAGCAGCTGAAACCGAAAAATTAATACGCCCAACACTTTATTGTGCAATCCTAAATCACCCGAAAAGCAGTGATCTGTCAAGGGAATGCCCCTATATTATTGGGGAAAACCCACAGGCATAAGTACGCCTACAATAAGCCGCTTTTAGGCTTGCATTCCCACCAAGGCTTGATGTAGTGTCCGTTCGTTCCTGTAATACGGAATACTTCCTTGGATGCGCTCGTAGCTCAGCTGGATAGAGCGCCTGACTACGGATCAGGAGGTCGGGGGTTCGAATCCTCCCGAGCGCGCCATTTTTGCTTCTGATAGCCCAATTCCCCGAAAACCGGTAAATGAACCTTTAAAGAGTGGTATTTTTATATTTTATGGGAATTGGGGCTTTTGAAGCAAAAATAGCCCTTAGAGTTAGAAAGTGTGTAATCAAACAAATTTACTCTCTGACAAGGCGCGAGGAGTGAAATGTAGAAAGCCCTACATAAACAACGAAGCAACACAGTCAGAGAATAAATTTGGAAGATTATGGCGCGGCTCGGGAGGATTCGAACCCGCTTCGCTCCCGCGAAGCTTCTTTCATTGTGAGGGGGTTCGTCCTATCTTGCTATGTTGTATGGATTATCCGCTGCGATAAAAACATGATTATGGCGCGCTCGGGAGGATTCGAACCCCCGACCTCCTGATCCGTAGTCAGGCGCTCTATCCAGCTGAGCTACGAGCGCATCCAAGGAAATGTTCTGACTTAAACAGAACGAACGGACACTACATCAAGCATTGGTGCCAATGCAAGCCCAAAAGGGTCTATAAAGCCGTGCATTTACGGCTGTG
>JBCCLQ010000001.1:0-52053 GCA_039026795.1 Pseudomonadota bacterium | reverse complement strand
GCCAGATCAAAAGTGCAATCGACGCCTTAAAACTCTAACCTATTCTCTTTTTAAAAAATTTTCGCTAGGGTTGTGGGATGAATCTTTCACCCATCACACAACGGCGGCTATCACAGTTTAAGGCCAATAAACGCGGCTATTGGTCCTTCTGGATATTCATCGCGCTGCTTGTGGTGTGCCTGTTTGCCGAATTTATCGCAAACGACAGGCCGATTGTGGTTTCTTACGATAACGCGCTCTATTTCCCGACTTTTATTGATTATCCCGAAACGACCTTTGGCGGAGATTTCGAAACGGCCGCTGATTACCGCGACCCTTACGTTGCGGATTTGATTGAGGAAAAGGGCTGGATGGTTTGGCCACTGATCCGTTTTTCCTATGACACAATCAATTACAACCTCGAAACCCCCGCACCCTCACCACCAACAGCTGATAACATCATCGGCACGGATGATCAGGGGCGTGATGTTGCCGCTCGCGTGATCTACGGCTTTCGGGTCTCAGTGCTCTTCGGGCTGATCTTAACGGTTATCAGTTCCGTTATCGGCATTACGGCAGGTGCGTTTCAGGGGTACTTCGGCGGTCGTCTGGATTTGATTATGCAACGTATCATCGAAATCTGGTCTTCCCTGCCCTCGCTATACATTCTCATCATTTTTTCGGCCATGTTTGTGCCCGGCTTCTGGACGTTGCTCGCAATTCTGCTCTTATTCTCGTGGGTCTCGCTCGTCGATGTGGTGCGGGCGGAATTCCTGCGTGCCCGAAATTTTGATTATGTCCGGGCCGCAAACGCGCTGGGCGTCAATAACCTCACCATCATGCGCCGCCACGTATTGCCCAACGCTATGGTCGCGACCCTCACGCTTATGCCCTTTATCCTCACAGGCTCTATCACCGCGCTGACATCATTAGATTTCCTCGGCCTCGGCCTGCCGCCCGGCTCAGCTTCTTTGGGTGAATTGCTCGCACAAGGAAAAAATAACCTACAAGCCCCATGGCTCGGCATTACAGCCTTTATGTCGCTGGCCGTGATGCTCACATTGCTGACTTTTATTGGTGAAGCCGTGCGCGATGCTTTCGACCCAAGGAAAACAACCTTATAAAAATTATTGACTTTCAACGCCCTATACGATTATTTGTCTTTTATGAGTTTTATTGCAAACAACCGACGCCGACGTAGCATCTGATCACTTCTTTGAGATCAGCTGGTTGATTGCACCCTAAAAATCCTCCACAACTATTTGAAACAAAGCAGTGATCATTCAAACACTTGAATGGCAAAACGATTGATATTGGATAAAATATGACAAGTAAAATTAAAACATCCATCATAGGCGTTACCGGATTTACGGGCACAGAGCTTTTACGCTGTCTGTTGCAACACCCGGATGTGGACATCAAATATCTGGTCTCCCGCCAATATGATCAGGAACCTTTATCAAAGGTCTTCCCGCGCTTGTCACACATTGAAGGGCTCACATTATCGAACACAGATTATGAAACTGTGGCGGCGGACAGCGATATTGTCTTTGCCTGCCTTCCCCATAAAACGGCGCAGGATATCGTGCCGCAATTCCTCGGCAAAACCAAAATCATCGATATGTCTGCCGACTTCCGGCTAAATAACGCGGATACGTATAAAAAATATTACGCTGTCGATCACCAACATGCGGACTTACTGAACGGTCGTTTTATCTATGGCGCACCAGAGATCTTTAAAGATGAGATTGCTAAATCTGATGCGGTTGCTAATCCGGGATGTTTCGCCTTGCTGGTGCAACTTTTACTGTTACCGTTCAAAGATAAAATGGATAGCGCGGACGTGATCGCCATTTCCGGTACATCAGGTGGCGGTCGGTCTCCGCGTGATCCTGTTGATCATCCGGCACTAGCACAGAACATGCGCAGCTATCTGGTCAATTCTCACCGCCATATCCCGGAAATTCTGGCGACAAGCGGACTGGATGAAGAACAACTGAACTTTGCGCCGACTGTAGGGCCTTTCTCGCGTGGTATTTTTGCGCACGCGATCATTCAAAATACTGACTGTGCAGAGAATAATCTCTATGATGATGCTCCATTCATACGCATCGTTGATAAGGTTGAAATGACAAACGTCGTTTCTAATAACTTCGTCGACTTATCATATCAGCAAGGCAATAACGGAACCATGATTGCCCAAGGCGCACTTGATAACTTGCTCAAAGGCGCATCGGGAACAGCCGTCCAAAACATGAACCTCATGTTCGGCCTCGATGAAACAGCAGGCCTCCACTTCGACAGCCCGATATACCCGTAACCACAGAGAACACCGAGATAAAAAGAGATCACAGAGATGGCTAAAAAATTAAATGATATAACAGGCGAAATTGTGGATGCTTCTCTTCAAATCCATAGGGTTATGGGACCGGGGCTTTACGAAAAAGTTTACGAGGACTGCCTATTTCATGATTTAGAAAAACGAGGACTAAAAACTGAAAGACAATTTCCAATTACAGTTCAATACAAGGATTTAGTGATTCATAACGCCTTTAGAATTGATCTACTGGTAGAGGATACCGTCGTCGTTGAATTAAAAAGTGTTGATACGTTAATCCCCATTCATGAAGCACAGATCTTAACTTACATGAAACTATCTAAAAAAGAGGTAGGCCTTCTTATCAACTTTAATGTCCCTTTAATTAAAGATGGGATTAAGAGGTTCAAGCTATGACTCTCTGTGCCCTCTTTATTAACTCCGTGAACTCCGTGGTATCATGATCAACTTCAAGTCCTTCTACAAAAAACGTTTTGCAGGCCAGATATTTGTGGTCAAGGCCGGCGGACGCATAATTGAGGACGATACCGCACGCTTGAGCCTACTCAAAAATATTCACGAACTCACAAACGACGGCATAAAAGTCCTTCTCATTTACGGTGGCGGCGCAGCAATTGATGCAGCCATTCAATCCGAAAAACGCGAGCCGACGAAAATTGATGGAAGACGTATTACATCGGAAGCCGATATCGCTTGTGTCAAAAAAGTTCTGGCCGGAGATTTCGCCTTTCGTATTCTGGAGAACATGGCAAAACTCGATCTGGATGGTTATGTGTTTAACACCGTACCCGATCATTGGGCATTGTATAAACGCAGACCAAAGAAAAATGACATCACGCGTTTTGATGCAACGATCGAGAAAGTTCATACGAAGTTCCCGCGTAAAATGTTTGAAACAACGCGACTGATTATCGTGCCTTGCCTTAGCCTACTCAAACAAGGCGTCACGGTAAATATCAATGCCGACAATATGGCTGTAGCGTTAGCATCGGGCATGAAAGCTGCAAAGCTAATTTTCCTGACCGATGTTGATGGCGTGAAGATAGACGACACAGTTCAATCCGTCCTGACCCCTGCCGATATTGAACAAATGATCAATGACAAAACTGTCATCGGCGGTATGCAAGTCAAATTGGAAAACTGTGTTGACGCCCTAAGAGCAGGAGTAAAACGTGTGCACATTTTAAATGGCTTCAAGAAAGATATGTTGCGGAATGAAGTTTATACAAAAGCTGGTACCGGAACTATGATTGTGCGTCAGGCTGAAAAAACAAAATACGATAAAGAATTAAAAACGGAGAAATAACATGACGCTGGATATGCAAAAACGTGCAAACGAAGTTATCATCCCGCTCTACCCGCAAAAGAAAGTGGCCTTAGCGAGTGGTGATGGCGTACGTGTGAAAGACACCGAAGGTAAATCCTATATAGACTTTGCGGCTGGTATCGCAGTTTGTTCTCTGGGTCACAATCACCCTGTCATGCACAAAGCCATAACCGAACAACTGGATACCGGTTTGATTATGACCGTTGGTTCTTATCCGACTGAACCGAAATTGAAAGCGGCCGAACTACTCATCAACAACTGCTGTCAGGAACAAATATTTTTCTGCAACTCTGGCGCGGAAGCTGTTGAAGGGTCGTTGAAACTCGCTCGCGCATGGGCGCATAAAAACAAAAGCGAAGACTGTAAAGAATTTATCACTTTCAAAGGATCGTTCCATGGTCGTACCTATGGCGCAGTCAGTGCAACTTATAAGTCACTAAAGCAGCCAAAATTCGGCCCCTATTTACAAGGCATGCATTTCGCAGACTATGGTGATCTTGATAGTGTCAAAGCGCTTATCACTGACAAAATCTGCGGGATTATCTTTGAGCCCGTTCAGGGTGAAGGTGGCCTCATGCCAGGGGACGCCCAATTTTTCCAAGGCCTTCGCAAACTCTGCGATGAACACCAAATTGTGATGATCTCCGATGAAATTCAGGCCGGTATGGGTCGCATGGGCACACTCATGGCGCATGAAGCTTTTGAATATGAACCTGATGTGGTGTGTCTCGCAAAAGGCATGGGTTCAGGTTTCCCCGTGGGAGCGTTCATGGCGAAGAAGAAATTCACCGAAGCATTTGAGGCTGGTGATCACGGCACGACCTACGGCGGCAATCCGCTGGCAACCAATGTGGTTTATCACGTTGTGTCTGAAATGCTATCGGATGGCTTTCTGGATCACGTGAATAAAGCCAGCGCACATTTCCTGTCCAAACTCGAAACACTAAAAAGCGAAAGCAATACAGGTACAATCACGGATGTCCGTGGCAAAGGCCTGATGATCGGTATCGATACAAAATTCAAATGCGCATCTTTGCTCAACAAACTTTTGGAAAACGGACTTCTGGCAACACAAGCAGGTGCAAACACGCTGCGTCTCACGCCACCACTAACGGTCAACGAGTCCGAAATTGACGAAGCCGTTGATATTATCGCACAAACCTTAAGAGACGAAACGCTGGAGTTGGTCGAATGAAACACTTCATCAACCTCAGCGATTTCGATGCGGAAACACTTAAAAGCATTTTAAAGCATGCCCATGAGTTAAAAGCGCAGAAATTTTCACCGCCACAGCTGTTCAAAGGCCTGACACTGGCAATGATGTTCGACAAGCTTTCGACCCGCACACGCGTGTCATTTGATGTTGCGATGAAACAGCTTGGCGGCCATACGGTTGTCATGAGTATGAATGAAATGCAAATCGGCGGCGCAGAAAGTGCGGAAAGCACGGCCAAGGTTCTGTCCCGTTTCGTCGATGCCGTGATGATCCGCATGAGCGATCACGCGCTGATGGAAGAGCTCGCACAATATTCCGACATCTCAATCATCAACGGCATGACAGATCAATCACACCCCTGCCAAATCATGGCTGACCTGATGACGATTGAGGAAAAACTGGGCGATGTCGCGAGCAAGAAAATCGCCTGGTTCGGTGATGATAACAATGTCAGCAAAACCTATGAGGAAGCAGCCCCCATTTTCGGCTTTGACTTCGTTATGGCGACCCCCTTTAACGATATTTCGGCCCAAGACGCTGCCAAAGATGCCGACGTTCTGGTGACCGATACATGGGTCTCACTGGGACAGGATGGCAAAGCGATTGCCAAGTTCGAACCCTACCAAGTCACGCAGGATTTGATGGATTTGGCCAAACCGGAAGCCATTTTCATGCATTGCTTACCGATTCATGAATGGGAAGAAGTCACCGAAGAGGTTGCAAAGTCCCCCTCTTCCGTGATTTATGATGAAGCTGAAAACCGCCTGCACGCGCAAAAAGCCATTTTGGCCTATTGCCTCGAAGACGTCGGCGTAGAGATTTAAAGAGGAGAAGTAAAATGTCTAAAGGAAAAATCGTACTGGCCTATTCAGGTGGATTGGATACATCCGTCATCCTGAAATGGTTTATCGAAGAAGGTTATGAGACTATCGCCTACATCGCGGATGTCGGTCAGGAAGAAGATTTCGAAGCTGCACGCGAAAAGGCCGAAAAAATCGGTGCATCCAAAGTCTATGTCGAAGACCTGAAAGAAGAATTCATCACCGATTATATTTTCCCGGCTATTAAATCTCAGGCGATTTACGAAGGGCGCTATCTCCTCGGCACCTCCGTTGCCCGTCCGATTATTGCAAAACGCCAAATAGAAATCGCGGAAAAAGAAGGCGCACAATTTGTGTCTCACGGTGCAACCGGTAAAGGGAACGACCAAGTGCGTTTTGAACTCTCTTACTATGCACTCAAACCCGATATCCAAGTCTTAGCACCATGGAAAATGGAAGAATTCCTCACTCGCTTTGAAGGGCGTCAGGACATGCTGAACTATGCCGATCAGTACGGTATTCCGGTGAAAGCTTCCCGTTCAAAACCGTATTCAGAAGATGATAACTTTCTGCACATCTCTCACGAGGCCGGCATTCTGGAAGATCCGAACGCAGCATGTGCGGAGGATGTGTATTCTCGCACAACCTCTATCGCTGATGCTCCCGATGAAGCGGACATCATTACGATCACGTTTCAGGAAGGTATTCCGGTTTCTGTGGCCCACGACGGCAAAACAGTCACAGGCGCTCTGGACTTGTTCACGTATTTGAATGATCTTGGTACCAAGCACGGCATTGGCCGTATTGATATGGTTGAAAACCGTTTTGTCGGCATTAAATCGCGCGGTGTGTACGAAACACCAGGCGGCGAAATTCTTTATAAAGCCCACCGCGATCTGGAAGGCCTCACCATGGACCGTGAAGTCATGCGTATTCGTGACCGCCTGTCCATCGACATGGCGCATTTGATTTATAACGGCTTCTGGTTCTCACCTGAATTCGACCTACTCATGACAACCATGAACAAGGCGCAGGAAACTGTGAATGGTGAGGTTCAGGTTCAGCTCTTAAAAGGTATGGCCTACCCGCTTGCCCGTACATCACCAAACGCATTGTACGATCCGAAGCAATCCTCCATGGATGAAGAGGGCGGCTATGATCAAAAAGATGCCGACGGGTTTATCAAAATCAACGCTGTGCGCTTACGCAATAACACGCAAGTCCACGGCAAAGCCGAAAGCTCAAAAAAGAAGGCCGCTTAATGACCGACGCAAATAAAATGTGGGGCGGGCGTTTTGATGAAAAGCCCGATGACGTGATGGAGCAAATCAACGCCTCCATCGATATCGACAAGCGCCTGTATAAACAGGACATCGCGGGTTCGAAAGCGCACGCCGCCATGTTGGCCAAGCAAAACATCATTTCGGATGCGGATAAGGACGCGATCCATAAAGGCCTCGACCAAATCCTAAGCGAAATCGAAAACGGTCAATTTGAATTCCGTCGCGACCTCGAAGACATCCATATGAACATCGAAAACCGTTTGAAAGAGATTATCGGCGAGCCGGCCGGTCGCCTGCACACGGCCAGATCTAGAAATGATCAGGTCGCAACCGACTTTCGCCTGTGGGTGCGCGAAGCTTGCGATGTTATCATGGAACGCATTGAAGTCTTTCAGGAAACCATTGATGTCTTGGAAGAACAGCACGCCGATACGGTCATGCCCGGCTTTACGCATCTGCAGGTGGCGCAGCCTGTCACTCTCGCCCGTCATCTGGATGCTTATGCCTGCATGCTGAACCGCGACAAACTCCGCTTTGCAGATTGCCGCAAACGTCTCAACACGTCACCGCTCGGCTCTGCCGCCTTGGCCGGAACGGGATTCCCGATTAATAAAGACTTTACGGCAGAACAGCTCGGCTTTGATCGCCCTGTGATGAACACCATGGACGGCGTTTCTGCGCGTGACTTCGCCAACGAATTTCTATTTTCTTGCGCGCAATGTGGCCTTCATCTCTCTCGCCTTGCCGAGGAATTGATCATCTGGTCGACCCCACAATTTGGTTTTGTGACCATGAGCGATGCTTGGAGCACCGGCTCTTCCATTATGCCGCAAAAGAAAAACCCCGATGCCGCCGAACTGATCCGTGGCAAAACTGGCCGCCTTACCGGAAATCTGGTGCAGATGATGACGGTGATGAAGGCTTTGCCGCTGACCTATAACAAAGACCTACAGGAAGACAAAAAATCCGTCTTCGATAGCTTCGATACTATGATCCTCTGCCTCGATGCGATGACAGGCATGCTCTCCAGCGCCACATGGAATAAAGACGCGATGTTGGAAGCGGCACAGAGCGGCTATTCCACCGCGACGGAGCTTGCCGATTGGCTGGTGCGCGAATTGAATATGCCCTTCCGTGATGCACACCATGTGACCGGCCGCGCTGTGAAACTGGCGGAAGACAAAAACTGCCGTCTCGACGAGCTCTCTTTGGATGATCTACAATCCGTTGAAGCCAAAATCACAGACGATATCTTCAACTACCTCTCCGTTGAAAACGCTGCAAAAAGCCGTAAATAAGGTATCTTTGTGGCAAGGTGAACCAAGTTTGAAACTGTGCGTAGAAAGAGCATAAGTTTCAAAACAAGGAGACCTAACTTATGAAGAAGACCCTTTTAGCAACAGCCGCTCTCGGCCTCATAGCCGTCGGTTCACAAGCCTTTGCCGGTGATATGGATAAAGGTTACGGATACGGCGACAAAAAAGCTGAAAAAGCTATGAAAAAAGACATTATCGACACAGCGATCGGTAATGAAGATTTCTCAACACTTGTAGCCGCTATTCAAGCCGCTGATCTGGTTGAGCCATTGAAAGGCGAAGGCCCGTTCACAGTGTTTGCACCAACAAACGATGCCTTCGCAAAATTGCCTGAAGGCACAGTGGAAGAGCTTTTAAAGCCGGAAAATAAAGAAAAACTGGCTGGCATCCTGACATACCATGTCGTACCCGCAAAAATTAAAGCTGGTGACATTCAGGCAGGTACAAGCGAAGTGGCAACACTTCAAGGCCAAATGATCACAGTCAATGCAAGTGATGCAGGCGTTAAAATCAACGACGCAACAGTCACAGCGACTGACATCAAAACAAGCAATGGTGTGATTCACGTGATTGATACAGTGATACTGCCGAAGGACGACGCGTCTCAGTAATAACTCTCCTTCCTTTTTCAAAAGAAGAGTGTGAAAGGCCCTGCATCCCCCTCGCAGGGCTTTTCTTTTATCCAAAAATTCCGACTCCACAATTTTGCCACGCACAAAGGTATAGCATTGACATTCCCTCTATCCTATTTATTAATTGCAAATGAGAATTATTCTCATTTAGAAAAGGAGGGAATGAACAATGAACATAAATATCCGATACCCCCAAACGGCGTCTTTAAATTTCACTGAACTCTGTCGCTTATGCTTATTATATGGAGGCGATTACCCCATTCTAACGACTATTTTTGTGCGGGTCGCTGTCGTTGCGTCTCTATCACCACAAGAGCGAAAACGCTTAAAGCGCAAACAACCTGTGCCAAACAATGAAAATAATAAACCAAAACCCTTGGTGGCTTCGTCTCTAACTGCTAAATAGTTGTGAATGTCCAATACTTTATTGACCGTTCAGGATTTAAGCGTCGATTTCAAAACCACAGACGGCATCTTCAACGCCGTCAAAAATGCATCCTTTACAATTGATAGGGGACAGACCGTCGCACTGGTCGGGGAAAGCGGATCGGGCAAGTCAGTGACAGCCATGTCCATCATGCAACTGCTCCCCTACCCGCAAGCCATGCACCCGGAAGGGTCGTCCATTATTTTTGAAGGTGAAGAGCTTGTCGGTAAAAAAGATACTTTCATGCGCACCATTCGCGGCTCCCAAATCGGGATGATTTTTCAAGAACCGATGACGGCGTTGAACCCGCTCCATACAATCGAAAAACAAATCGGTGAGATTTTAAAGCTCCATCAAAAAATGAGCGATAATGACGCCAAAGACCGCGTTCTGGAATTACTTGATCTCGTTCAACTGCCCATGATGCGCGAACGATTGAACGCATACCCACATCAACTCTCGGGTGGGCAACGGCAACGCGTGATGATCGCCATGGCTTTGGCGAATAACCCCGAGCTTCTGATTGCGGATGAACCGACAACCGCACTAGATGTCACGGTTCAGGCTGAAATTCTGGAATTGCTGGAACGTCTGCAAAATGAACTCGATATGGCGATGCTGATGATCACGCATGATCTGTCCATCGTCGAAAAATTCGCGGATCATGTTTGCGTCATGAAAAACGGTAAGATTGTTGAACAAGATGCAGGTAAAAAAATCTTCGCGTCCCCATCGCATGACTATTCCAAAAAATTACTGGGCGCCCGCCCGCGCGGTCGTGCCAATCCACCCAAAGCTGACAGCAAAGACATCATTCAAGGTACAGATATCAAAGTCCACTTTCCGAAAGGCAAAACATTCTGGGGCAAGATCAACGATTGGGTTAAGGCTGTGGACGGCATAGATGTTGAGATTAAATCAGGACACACCGTCGGTGTGGTCGGTGAGTCAGGCTCAGGAAAATCAACACTTGGCTTCGCTCTTCTTCGTCTTTTGAACGGTCAAGGCAACATCGTGTTCGATGGAACCGATATCTCCAAATATAAACGTGGGGCAATGACACCATTACGGTCTGATATGCAAATCGTATTTCAGGATCCCTTCGGCTCCCTCTCACCGCGCATGTCGATTGCACAAATCATTGAAGAAGGTTTAAAAATCCATCGCCGCGATCTGGATTCCAAAGGCCGCGATGATTTGGTCGTGGAAGCACTAAATGACGTGCACCTCAACCCTGAAACGCGGCATCGCTACCCCCATGAATTTTCCGGAGGACAGCGCCAGCGTATCGCCATTGCCCGCGCCATGGTACTGCATCCCAAATTTGTTGTCCTCGATGAACCCACATCCGCACTCGATGTATCGGTTCAAGCCGAAATCGTCGATCTCTTACGCGAACTGCAGGATAAACATGATCTGGCTTATATGTTCATCAGTCACGATCTTCGGGTTGTCCGCGCTATGGCACATGATTTGATTGTCATGAAAAACGGTAAGGTTGTTGAAAGCGGAAACGCTTCGGATATCTTCGATAGTCCGAAAGAGGAATACACCAAAACCCTGATGGAAGCGGCTCTTAACCTCAAAGCCCGAAAAGCGGCTTAAAGTCCTGCGGCAAGGCCTTCACGGCGGGGATCGGCGGCGCCGTACATTTGCCCGTTCTTGAAATGAATGGCCGTTAAACCACTGGTCATCTCATCCATCTTGACTGTGTGTCCCATTTTTTCCAAACCGCGAGCAATGCTTTCCGCGCCGTTTTCAACTTCCATCGCGTTTCCGCGATTCACAATATTCGGCATGTTCAACGCATCCTGCACATCCATTTGCCAATCAATCATCGCGACAATGCGTTGCGCTACAAAGCCTATGATGCGGCTACCACCCGCAGAGCCGATAATCAAAAACGGATTGTTGTTAGGATCGAATACAATGGTCGGTGCCATGGATGATCGCGGACGCTTCCCGCCTTCCACACGATTGGCGACAGCCTTGCCGTCCTTTTCATGCGCGAATGAAAAATCGGTGAGTTCATTGTTCAACAAAAACCCTTGCGTCATAAGCTTCGAACCAAACGCACCTTCAATCGTTGTCGTCATCGACAACATATTGCCATAGCTATCGACTATCGACATATGACTCGTTCCGGGTCTGCGAATATACACATCAGGCCCCAATGGCTCAACATCATTCCAGCCGGGTGGAACACCATGTGAAACGTCACTTTGAACAATATTCGGGCTAATCAGAATGGCGCGCTGCTTCAAATAATCACGATTGATCAACCGTTCACCTGGCGTGCGGACAAAATCGGCATCAGCCATGTAATAATTCCTGTCGGCAAATGCTAAACGGCTGGCTTCACCAATCAAATGCCAGCTTGTCGGATTATTTGACCCAAGCGCACGCAAGTTATGATATTCCAACATCCCGAGTATGGACAATAATGTCAGTCCCCCTGAGGATGGCTCCCCCATCGAACACACTGCATATTTGCGATAATTACCACAGACAGGCTTACGCTCTTTGGCTTCATAATTCGCCAAATCTTCCATCGATAATAAACCTGGATTATCTCGCGCCACTTCACGAACGGTGCGGACAATCTCTTGCGCAATCTCTCCGGTGTAAAAAGCATCCGCTCCGTTTTGTGCAATGGCGCGCAACGTCACCGCGTAATCAGGATTGCGTAACGTTGTTCCAACCTGAACAGGATTGAGTGCATCAGGATAGAAGTACAGTTTTGTATCCGTATATGTGCCTAAATATTTGCGATCCGCTTCCACCATTTTGGATAAACGCGGTGTCACTGTAAATCCATTCTCCGCCACTTTGATCGGATATCCGAACAAACTCCCCCACTCTTTTTGCCCGTACCAGCTATGAAGTTTTTCCAGTACCCGCAAAGTGCCTGGCGTTCCGACCGCGCGACCGCCAACGACGGCATCCATGAACGCCATCGGATTTCCATCCTGACCTGTAAACAAATGCTTTCCGGCCGTCACCGGTGCCGTTTCACGCCCATCCAAAGAAACAAGCTGCCCCTTCTTGGCATCGTAATACAGAATAAAGGCTCCACCGCCGATGCCGGAACTTTGCGGCTCCACCAAACCCAACATCATCTGTACGGCTATGGCCGCATCCGCTGCTGTGCCACCAGCCGCCAAAACGGCTTCCCCCGCCCGTGTTGCCTCGGGATGAGAGCTCACAACCATGTGATTTTGGGCGGAAACGGCATTTTTACTCGAAATTCCGGTACCGATTTCGGGCTCCGGACGCGCCACATCCTGAGCATAGGCTGAAAAACAAAATAAAATCAAAGCGCTACATAAAAGCGCAATTTGTTTAGCCGACCTTAAAGTTATATACTGATAATGGTATTTCATTATTTTTTGCTTGCATTCGCGCCTGCTCATAGGTACGAAGAGCAAGCTTTTATAGTGCTAACATTCTGATAAAGAGAAGAAAAGAGGTGATTGAGTGGTTAGCGTAAACGTACGGGATAACAATGTTGAACAAGCATTACGCGCGCTGAAAAAGAAAATGCAGCGTGAAGGTATCTTCCGTGAGATGAAATTGCGCCGTGATTACGAGAAACCTTCTGCGAAGAAGAAACGTGAAAAGGCAGAATCATCGCGCCGTTGGAGAAAACTTCAACGTAAAAAAGGAGACTACTAATTTAAGTCTCGTACCCATTAAATCACGTTTAAGGAACCGCTTCTCTCAAAGCGGTTTTTTTACATTTGAGCGCAGGCAATCTCAAGCCAGTTCTGATGCTCTTCATCCAAAAACGGTGAGAGAGTTTTATAAACATGAGCATGGTATGCATTCAGCCAGTCCAACTCATCTTGAGTCAGCATATCTTTGATAATCAGGGATGTATCGAGCGGGGCGAGCGTAATTGTTTCAAATTCCAGATGCTCGTCATCAGCTTCGCGTACCAAAACAAGGTTTTCGATACGAATGCCGTATTCCCCTTCCTTGTAATATCCCGGCTCGTTGGACAGGATCATGCCCGCTTGCGGCGCTTCTTCACCTTTCGGTGATAAATGCGCGGCTTCCTCATGCACGGATAAATACACGCCGACGCCATGCCCGGTACCATGAGCATAATCCAAGCCTTCATCTTGCAAAGGCTTACGCGCCAGCGCATCGATCTCCTTGCCCAATGTGCCTTTTTTGAATGCGGCCGCCGCCACCGCAATATGCCCTTTGAGCACCAGCGTATTGCGCTCACACATCTCATCGGTCGGCTCACCAATTGCAACGGTGCGGGTGATGTCGGTCGTGCCATCAGCATATTGTGCACCGCTATCCACCAGCAACAGTCCCGGCGCTTTGATTGTTTGACTAGTCTCTTCTGTCGCTCGGTAATGAACAATCGCGCCATTGGCATTGAACCCGGCAATCGTGTCAAAGCTGGTGTCTTTGAATTCTGCGGCTTCTGCCCGAAACGCCTTTAAATGTTCTTCTACTGATAGTTCGCTTTCCTGACCACTAGGCCCATGTTCCTCCAGCCATTTCAGGAACTTCACAACGGCTACACCATCACGAATATGCGCTTGCCGCATAGCGTCTTGCTCAGACTTCGTTTTACGGCTACGGATATCAATGCACGGGTCTTTGGCCTCAATAATTTCACCGCCAGCCGCCTGAACATTCTCATGAAACCACAGTGACGTGCGCTTTGGGTCTAACAAAACCGATTTGCCCGCAACGGCTTCTTTTAAAAGCGCTTCCAGCGTTTCCGGTGCATAAACAGCTACCCGATTACCCAAATGGGTTCGCACTGAATCACTCAGCTTGTCCTCATGAATAAACCAATCAGCAGTAGCATCTGATTTCACAATCAAATACGACAGCGCAATCGGAATATGTGGCACATCCCCCCCCCGAATATTCAACAGCCACGCAATGGAATCAGACAGCGTGATAATCCCCAAATCAGCGC
Source organism: Pseudomonadota bacterium (assembly GCA_039026795.1). Classification (GTDB taxonomy): domain Bacteria; phylum Pseudomonadota; class Alphaproteobacteria; order Micavibrionales; family Micavibrionaceae; genus JAUHXT01. The sequence continues at coordinate 37,766 of JBCCLQ010000001.1, read as the reverse complement.
CCTGTTCTTTGATGGACGCTGCAATCTCATCCAGTTTTTCCTGATGCGAACGTCCCGCAATTTTTTCAGAAAAAACTTCAACTTTCGCTTTAGGAGCATCGGGTCGATCCTCCCAAAGCTTATCAATCAGATTTTCTGAGATTGGCTTTACGATAACATCACTATCCTTCAGTTTTTGCTGAATTTTTTGAATAACGCTTGGCGTAAACAACCGACCATCGAAACCAATCGTATCGTTTTTATTTATGTGAGTTTCAATCCACTCCTCAACCGGAGTTTTTGTATTATCATCAGTATGATAGACAGAACTATCAACCTGCTGCTCTAGTTGAATGGTGTAGCGCCCGTCACTCATCACAACGGCTTTATCTTTCAGTACAACCGCCACCCCCGCTGAGCCTGTAAATCCGGTCAACCAAGCGAGCCGCTCTTCATTGGCCGGCACATACTCGCCCTGATACTCATCGGTTCTGGGGATAATATATCCATCCAGCCCCTGCTCGGCCATTAAGCCTCTTAAAGCGTCTAGGCGCTGTGCAAAAATACTTGTGTTCTCTGTCATGTGCGGCAATGCTTAGGTTCAATAGATTTTGGAAAAGCATAAGGCAGTGCGCCCCGATTTGAAAGACCTTGATTTAAAAGACAATATGGCCGATTTCGATGCGCCAGATACGTTTTCGGATGATTTCTCGTCTATCCCGAAATCATGGGGCACACGTGATGCGTATTTGATTGTCTTTGGCAATGAAAAGGGCGGATCGGGTAAATCTACGACGGCCATGCATGTCGCTATCGGGCTGTTGAAACAAGGCTATAATGTCGGCTCCATCGACCTTGATGCGCGTCAAGGCACATTCACCCGCTATTTACGCAACCGTTTTCAATATGTGTCACGCGAACGCAAAATCCTGCTCGCCCCCTATCACATGGCCATTGAACGGTCTGCTGCCGAAAACGTCGCCGAACAACAAACACAGGAGCGTGAATTCCTGTCTATGGCTATTGCGGAGCTTAGCACCAATACAGACTTCATCATCATTGATACACCGGGAACGGATAGCTACCTCTCCCGCCTCGCCCACTCTCATGCTGATACATTGATTACGCCGATGAATGACAGCTTTGTGGATCTGGACCTACTGGCCGACGTCGATCCGGATACCTTAAAAATCAAAGGGCCGTCCGTTTACACCAAAATGGTCAATGACCAACGCGTGCAAAAGGCTTTGCGTAACGGTGGTACGCTGGACTGGATTGTCATGCGCACCCGCCTGTCCCATATCAATGCGAAAAACAAACGGGATATCGCTGAGCTTTTGACCGATATTTCCCACGAATATGACTTTCGCGTTGCACCGGGCTTTGGGGAACGTGTTATATTCAGGGAATTGTTTTTAAAGGGACTGACATTAATGGATTTAGAGGACGATGAAGACACACCGCTCACCTTGTCGCAAATCACAGCGCGGCAGGAAGTGCGCAGCCTGATCAGCGCTATTGATCCCGAATCCTTAAAACCACTCGCAAAAGAAAGTACGCTCTAAAATGCCCTTACTGATACTCGTACTCGGAATTCTCATTGGCGGTTACGCCCTATACCGCTTTATGCTGACCGCTACAATCCGCGATATCGTGGCCATGGTTATTACCATCGGAACACTCGTCATTGGTTCTGCTCTATTCTTTCTGGCCGTGACTGGAAAATTACCGGCAGCATTGGGGATATTGGCTGCACTCACCCCTATTGTTTTAAGCTGGTGGAACGCCAAAGAGCGTGTCAAAGTCCCTAAAGGTGAAATGAGCGTTTATGACGCCCTTGAAATACTGGGTCTCAAAGGCGAACCGGACGAAGAAGAGATAGAAAATGCCTATAAGCGTCTGATGAAAAAGGTACATCCTGATCAGGAAGGTTCAGAAGGTCTTGCGAAGAACTTGAACCAGGCCAAAGACACCCTCATGAATCACTTAAAAAAATAGACAACCGACCGAAAAATATGCCAAAACTGCGTCGAGTTTTACTGCACTGAACAATTAAAGGGCTCAAAAGAATGAGCAACCCAGATTTCAAGCCTGTCAAAAAAGCTGTTTTACCAGTTGCAGGCCTTGGTACACGTTTTCTTCCCGCGACAAAAGTCATTCCAAAAGAAATGCTGCCGCTTGTTGATAAGCCGCTCATCGAACATGCTTATAACGAAGCTATAGAAGCAGGTATTGAACAGATTATTTTCGTCAACAGTCCTCACAAACCAAGCCTTGAAAAACACTTTGAAGAACAGAAGCACCTTGAAAGCGATCTCAGTGAAAAAGGCAAAACCGAATTATTGGAACGCATACATCACACCAACTTAAAACCCGGTGATGTCCAGACTGTTATTCAGGAAAAAGCGCTCGGCTTTGGTCATGCAGTATGGTGCGCCCATGAGCTTGTCGGTAATGAGCCGTTTGCGATTATTCTACCCGATGATGTTTTCCTGGCTGAAAAAAGCTGCCTTGCTCAGATGATGGAGGCTTACAACAGTCTAGGCGGAAACATGGTCGCTGTCACTGAAATCGAAGATACGGGTCGATATGGTATCATCGATATTGAAAACGATATGGGTAAAACAGTGTCTATCCGCAATATGATTGAAAAACCATCGCCTGAAGACGCACCATCCAATACAGCCATTATGGGACGCTACATTTTACAACCCGAAGTCTTTGATCATTTATCTACATTTGAAAAAGGCGCAGGTGGAGAAATTCAACTGACCGATGCCATGTTGAAACTCATCGAAACACAACCATTTCATGGCTTCCGTTACGAAGGTGAACGCCACGATTGTGGAACACGCGCAGGATTTGTTGAAGCAACCCTCGCCTATGCCCTACACAATCCGGAATTCAGACAAGGTGCTATTGAAGTGATCGAGAAGTACCATAAACAAATCAACGGAGAGACGAGTGTCAAACACGCAGCCTCAGCTTAACCCCAACACCCAAACCTACAATTTCAACCCACACATCATTCGTGAATATGATATTCGCGGCGAGGTCGGAAAAACGCTGGGTAATGATGACGCCTATCACCTCGGCCTGACCTTCGGAACGTTCGTACAAGGCCAAAGCGGCAATAAAATCTGTGTCGGTTACGATGGCCGCCATAGTTCCCCTGACCTCGTTCAAAATCTAATCAAAGGTCTCACCGAAACAGGCATGGATGTTACCAATGTCGGCCTCGGTCCAACCCCCATGCTGTATTTTGCCGTCAAAGACAGCGGCGCGGATGCAGGCATCATGGTCACGGGCTCGCACAACCCGGGCAAAGATAACGGTTTTAAAATGACACTGCAAAGCAAGGCCGTGTTTGGTGAAACGATCAAAGAGATCGCGCAAATCGCAGCCGATGGCGCGTATACACACGGCGAAGGGTCGTCACGCGAAAAAGATATTCAGGATTTATACATCGAACGTTTACTTAAGGACCTAAGCGGGCAAAAAGACATGAAAATCGCATGGGATGCAGGTAATGGCGCGACAGGAGAAATCATGCGCCGACTGACATCCAAACTCCCCGGTGAACATATTTTGCTGTTTGATGATATTGATGGTGATTTCCCGAACCACCACCCTGACCCCACGGTCGATAAAAACCTCGAAGACCTCAAACAAACAGTCCTGTCCGAAAACTGCGATTTCGGGATTGCCATGGATGGTGACGGTGACCGCATCGGCGTCATTGACGAAAAAGGCACCATCATTCGCTCCGATCTTTTACTCGCGCTTTACGCGAAGGATGTTTTGGAAACTTTCCCCGGTGCCCCCATCATTGGCGATATCAAATGCTCACAGGTTCTTTTTGATGAAATCACGCGCTTGGGCGGCGAAGCCATCATGTGGAAGACAGGTCACTCTCTGATCAAATCCAAAATGGCTGAAACGCAATCACCACTCGCAGGTGAACTCAGCGGTCATATCTTTTTTGCCGATAAATATTATGGCTTTGATGATGCGCTCTATTGCGCAATCCGTCTCATAAATGCCGCGCAAGAAACCGATGAACCTTTGTCATCGCTTTTTGCGCACTTACCTGCTCAAATTAACACACCTGAAATGCGCATCGAAGTAAGCGAAGAGCGCAAATTCGCTATCGTTGACGAAATTCTGGAACGTTTAAAACCACAAGCGAACGATGAGTTTCAAATTTCCGATCTGGATGGTGTCCGTGTGCTGACTCCTGAAGGCTGGTGGCTTTTACGCGCTTCAAACACACAAAGCGCGCTGGTCGCCCGTATCGAAGCCGAAAGTGACAAGGCTTTGGAAAACTTAAAGAATATGCTCAAGGCCGAGCTTGCCAAATCAGGATATGAGGGTACACTCTAAAAGTCTGAAACTTTTCAATAAAGTGAGCTTTTATGAGCGATACCGCGAACACCGCAATTCTGGAGATGCTGGCTTCCCGCATTTGTCATGACATCATCTCTCCTGTCGGCGCCGTCAACAACGGCGTAGAGTTTATGGAGGAAATGGGACCGGATGCCGGTGACGAAGCACTCAAGCTGATTTCCTACAGTGCATCACAAGCGGCCGCAAAACTTCAGGCTTTCCGCATGGCTTACGGTGCGGGCGGCAAAGACCCGAACATCAAACCTGAAGATGTACAAAAGGCCTTCTCCGCACTCATATCTGCCGAAGGTAAAATCTCACAAACATGGGATCCTTTCGGACCGCTCGGCCCCGATCCCCTACCCCTTGGTTTTTGTAAAATCTTATTGTGCACCATGATGCTCGCTATGGAAGCATTGCCAAAAGGCGGCAGCATTTCAGTCAAAGCCGGAGAGAACAATGACACACTTGTTATCGCAGAAGGCGAAAACGCGGGCTTACGCGATCAAACAGAAGACGCGTTAATGAACAAAATCGCTATTGATGAACTCGACCCTCGCCTCGTACATCCGTATGTTATTGGGATGATTGCCGAGCTTTACAACTTTTCGATTAAAGTCCTCGAAACAGACGAAAACAAAGTCACATTCGCATTCCACAGCTTGGCTGGGGACTAAACCCACAATAGAAACCGTTGGAAAAGTTCAACAATAGGTGGGGCACAAAAAAACAACTTATGATATTATCTTTGATGCGTTATCTGAGTAACTGATCTTTAACTAATATTTGGCATTTTATTAGTTCACACTTTTTTTAAAAGAATGCAGGCAAATCGCCCAAAACGTATACGTTTGTGGCTTGTCGAGACAATCGGAGTTTGGCAATGGATGATTTAATCACTGAGTTTTTGACTGAAACAAACGAAAGCTTGGGTGAACTGGATTTAGACCTCGTCAAACTTGAACAAAACCCCAACGATAAAGACTTATTGTCCAATATTTTCCGCTTGATGCATACCATTAAGGGCACATGCGGGTTTTTGGGTCTGCCGCGCCTTGAAAAAGTCGCACACCATGCCGAAAACATCATGGGACGTTTTCGTGATGGTGAACTCGAAGTTACACCAGAATATGTGACACTGATTTTTGAATCTCTGGATTGTATTAAGGACATCATGTCCGCCATTGAGGATACAGGTGAAGAACCTGCCGGTGATGACTCGGATTTGATCGAAAGGCTCGATGCCGTTTACGAAGGACGCGATGTAAAAACAGACAACGCGCCAGAACCTGCAAATGAACCAGAGCAAGAACCCGTTTCTTCCGCTTTAGAGCCCGATGAACATGGTTTTACGCCAACCCTAGCGCCAAGCCACCCCGATTATCACAAACAGCAACAAGCAGAAGAACCGCCTCAACCGGAACAAGAACCTGTTGCCGAAGCTTCACCTCCTAAAGAAGAAGTAAAAGACGAAGAACCACCAGCAGAAAAAGTTGAAAAGACCAGTGCGGTTGCTGCGCAATCCTTACGCGTCAATGTCGATGTTCTGGAAGATTTAATGACCATGGTGTCGGAACTTGTTCTGACACGCAACCAACTCTTGCAAACCGCAAGGCATAATAAAGAAACGGAATTTGAAGCGCCCTTACAACGCCTGAACCATGTTGTTTCCGAATTACAGGAAGGCGTGATGAAAACACGCATGCAGCCCATCGGCAATGCTTGGTCAAAACTGCCGCGCATCATTCGTGATCTCAGCATGGAACTGGGTAAAAAGATCGATCTGAAAATGACAGGTCAGGATACGGAACTGGATCGTCAGGTGTTGGAGATGATTAAGGATCCTCTGACTCACATGGTGCGTAACTCCGCTGACCACGGTATCGAAATGCCCGATGAACGTGCCGCCACAGGTAAACCCGAAACAGGGTCTATCTGGCTCAATGCCTATCACGAAGGCGGGCATATCATCATTGAAATCAAGGATGATGGTAAAGGTCTGAATACAGAGAAAATCAAAGAAAAAATTCTGAATAACGGACTGGCAACTGCTGAAGAGTTGGAAGCTATGTCAGCGCAACAAATTCACCAACATGTGTTCAAGGCCGGTTTCTCAACAGCTGAAAAAGTAACTGCTGTATCCGGTCGCGGTGTCGGTATGGATGTTGTCCGTACCAATATCGAAAAAATTGGTGGTTCTATCGAACTGTTATCTAAGGAAGGTGAAGGCTCAACCTTCTCAATCAAAATTCCATTAACGCTGGCCATTGTATCCGCATTGATCGTGGAAGCTGCCGCAGAAAAATTTGCAATTCCACAACTGGTTGTTCGCGAATTGGTTTTGTTGAACGAAAAAAGCGACAACAAGGTCGAGTTTATTAAAGGCTCACCCGTTTTACGCTTACGTGACCAACTCCTACCGCTTGTTTATCTGGACAATGTTTTGAGTCTTCAAGGCGGAAAATCAGTAGAAAGCGAAGAAGACGTAGAATCCCTCGATCCAGAAAACCAATACATAGTCGTCACACAAATCGGCGCATACCTCTTTGGTATTATTGTCGATAAGGTGTTTGACACCGAAGAAATTGTTGTGAAACCTGTTGCAGGTGTTTTGAAAGAGATCGAGATGTTCTCCGGCAACACCATTTTGGGTGACGGTAGCGTAATCATGATCCTCGACCCAGCAGGTATCGCCAAAGCCAGCGGTGAACTCGAAGCTGGAGAAAGCCGCGATACCGAACAAGAAGAATTGGAAGCGAGCATCGCATCCGACAAAACGTCTTTACTTCTCTTTAAGGCTGGAGATACAGCGCCGAAAGCTGTACCGCTTTCTCTTGTCGCCCGTTTAGAAGAAATCAAACTCACCGATATTGAATATTCAGATGATAAAGCTGTGATTCAATACCGCGACGAACTCATGGCTCTTATTCCGTTCTATCCGTCTATGGACTTGAACGCCGATGCACGCAAACCTGTGCTCGTCTTTACAGACAACGGTCGATCAATGGGCCTGATTATCGACAGCATTCTGGATATTGTTGATATCGTGATTGACGTTCAACTACAAGGCACTACACCGGGCCTCATGGGAAGTGCCATCATTGACGGCAAAGCAACGGATATCGTTGATATCGGGCATTATTTGCGCTCGCATAACAAAGACTGGTTCAAAACTCACGGCGACGAACCTTACGGCGAAAAAGACGCAGGCAGCACCCGTATATTGCTGGTAGATGACAGCCCTTTTTTCCGCAACATGCTGACCCCACTTTTAAAAGTGGCGGGATACAACGTTACAACAATGGAAAGTGCCGTTGATGCTCTGAAGGTGTGTGAATCTGGCGAACGCTTTGACATGATTATCAGTGATATTGAAATGCCGGAAATGGATGGTTTTGAATTCGCCGAAAAACTCCGTGCGTCCAATGACTGGAAAGACACACCACTTCTTGCCTTATCATCACATGCCACGCCGCAAGATATTGACCGAGGACAGGAAGTTGGTTTCAGCCGTTACATCGCAAAATTCGATAAAGACACATTGTTAAGCACAATCAATCAAACTTTGGTCGATATCAGTAACGATACAAGGAAAATGTCATGAGTGCAGAAGCTTCGGGTTTTTTAGAAACAAATACGGATGATGCCAAAGACAACGCAACCGGCATGAATACTCGTAAAGAGTATTTATCCATTCATATCAATGACCAGATGTTCGGTATTCCGATTTTGCAGGTGCAGGATGTTTTAGGCGAACAGAAGATTACACAAATCCCCCTTGCATCTTCGGCCATTGCCGGCTCACTCAACTTGCGTGGTCGCATCGTTACGGCCATCGACGTGCGCAAATGTTTGGGACTACCACGAACAGAAACCACATCCAAAGACATGAGCGTCGTTGTCGAACACAACGGAGAGCTTTATAGTCTCATTATTGATTCTATCGGCGATGTCCTGAGCCTTAAGATTAAAGACTTTGAGAAAAATCCTGCCACATTGGATCCACTCTGGCGTGATATCTCCCAAGGAATTTTTAGATTGGAAAACAATCTTCTGGTTGTTCTGGATATCCCGAAGTTACTAAGCACTATTCACTAATTTAAAAGAGAGTAAATCATGAAAACATGTCTTGTTGTCGATGATAGTCGTGTTGTTCGAAAAGTCGCACGCCGCATAGTCGAAGATTTAGGCTTCACCTGTGCCGAAGCAGAAGACGGACAAAAAGCCTACGAAGCTTGTGAGTCTTCCATGCCGGAAGCGATTTTGCTGGACTGGAATATGCCGATCATGAGCGGTATAGAATTTCTCGTAAAATTACGTGCTATGGATAACGGCGGTTTCCCGAAAGTTATTTTCTGCACAACTGAAAACGACATGAGCAAAATTCAGGAAGCCATGATGGCAGGCGCAAACGAATATATTATGAAACCGTTTGATAGCGATATTATACAATCTAAATTTATTCAAATCGGCCTCATGGAAAACGCGAGCACATAAGGGCTATATGACACCTCCCCCTTCAGATCAAACAGACTCTACAATTAAAATCATGCTTGTTGATGACTCAGCAGTTGTCAGAGGCATGCTGTCACGCGTTTTATCATCCGAACCTGATTTTGAAATCATCAAATCCGTAACGGATGGCGAACAGGCCTTGAAGGCTGTCGAAACACTCTCACCGGATATCATCTTGTTGGATGTTGAAATGCCCGTTATGGATGGCATGACAGCCTTGCCACAATTGCTGGAAAAAGCACCCAATTCTAAAATCGTAATGTGTTCAACGCTCACTGTGCGCAATGCGTCTATTACGTTAGAAGCTTTGCGCATAGGTGCAACTGAATGTATCGGTAAACCAACCAAGCCTGAGGACATCAAGCCGGGTGGCGATTTTCAACAAAGCTTGGTCGGAATCATCCGCGGCTTGGGGCCATCCAAAACAGAGACAACAGAACCGGAAAAATCAACATCCAGTATAAAACTGAACACCAATGTAGCTGCCTATACAGGTAAACCATCTATCATTGCGATCGGCAGCTCAACAGGAGGCCCACAAGCTCTGTTTGAGGTAGTTTCCCATTTCAAGGATTTGGATATCCCGATGATTTTAACGCAACATATGCCGGCGACTTTTACAAAAATTCTGGCGCAACATATCAGCAACAATACAGGCGTGACGTCCATCGAAGCCGAACAAGACATGGTGATTGAAAATGGTATCCTCTATGTCGCACCGGGTGGCTATCACATGATTGTGAAAAAAAATGCAGATGGCGCTTTGGTAGCTCATATTGATGACAGTCCGCCGATCAATTTCTGCAAACCGGCAGTCGACCCAATGTTTGAAAGCGCTATCGATATCTTCGGCAATAAGGTTCTGGGTGTCATTCTGACAGGTATGGGACATGACGGCCTTGATAGTTCAAAAACCTTAATTAAAAAAGGTGGTCGATTAATCGCACAGGACGAAGAAACGAGTGTTGTTTGGGGCATGCCGGGCGCTGTTGCCAATGCAGGACTATGTACCGAAGTTTTACCCTTAAATCAGATCGGACCATGGGTTCGTAAAGCAGTGACTGGAATATAATATATGCGTATCAATGATTTCGATGTTTATGCCGCACTGTTGAAAGAAAAATCGGGTTTAACACTCACGCCTGATAAATCCTATCTGATTGAATCCCGTTTAACACCTGTATCCAAAGAATGGGGTTTTGAATCACTGGAAGCCATGACTGTTGCTTTAAACGGTGTGCCCGATCCCGGATTGGTGAAGGATGTGGTTGAGGCCATGACCACAAACGAAACATCTTTTTTTCGTGATAATCGTCCGTTCGATACGTTTAAGGCAACAATTTTGCCCTTTATGAAAGAGGCACGCGCAACTCAAAAATCCTTACGCATATGGTGTGCAGCCTGTTCGTCGGGTCAGGAGCCCTATTCCCTGGCCATGCTTTTGGAAGACATGAAAGCCGAAATGCCGGGTTGGAATTACGAAATCGTTGCGACTGACATTGATCACAAAATTATCGAACATGCCAAAAGGGCTGAATACACACAATTCGAAGTACAGCGAGGATTGCCCATTCAAATGCTGATGAATTACTTCGAACAGGATGGCCAAACCTGGCGTTTAAAAGACATCATTAAAAACAAAATCCAATTCAAATATTTTAATCTGTTGGATAGTATGAGCAGCATTGGGCAGTTTGACATCATTTTCTGCCGCAATGTTTTGATCTATTTCGATGTCGACACCAAGCGCGCCACACTCGATAAACTGCTCGGTCAAATTGCTTCAGATGGCTTCCTGTTCCTTGGCGGTGCGGAAACTGTGATGGGAATTACCAAATCATTTATCGCGGCTCCGGACTTACGCGGCGTCTATGTTCCTGAAGCCCACCCCTTCCTAGCAAGCGTAGAGGATAGCGCTACCAAGACTATTGCAGGCTAAGGCTTTTTTGCCTATAAACTCAGGCACATCATAACCAATGCAAAAGACTTTATATTATGAGTGCTCAAGAGAATAACGATACAATTCGCGATCCCAAAGAAATCAAAATCAAACGTGCCCTGATCTCCGTATCGGATAAAGACGGCGTTGTAGAGTTTGTTCAAAAACTTGCCAAATACGGCATTGAGATTCTCTCAACGGGCGGCACGTCGAAATTGCTTAAAGACAGCGGCCTGGAAGTAAAAGATGTGTCATCACACACAGGCTTTCCCGAAATTATGGATGGTCGCGTCAAAACACTGCACCCCAAAATCCATGGTGGCATTCTTGCCCGCCGCTCCGATGATGCGCATGTTCAGGCCATGAATGATAATGATATCGGTGAAATTGATCTGATAATCGTGAATCTTTACCCGTTTTCACAAACCGTAGCATCAGGCGCAGATTTTGAAACCTGCATCGAAAATATTGATATCGGTGGGCCGGCCATGATCCGCGCCGCTGCCAAAAATCATGAGTTTGTGACTGTCATTACTGATCCGCAGGATTACGATGATGTCTTACAGGATCTTGAAGAACATGACGGCGCGACAACATATGCTTTGCGGAAAAAACTGGCCGCGAATGCTTACGCACTCACCGCAACATATGACTCCAACATCGCGAGTTGGTTCGCACAGCAAACGGATGCGAACAAATTCCCGCGTAGAATCAGTTTCTCCGGAACACTCAAACAAACATTGCGCTATGGCGAAAACCCACACCAAAGTGCTGCGCTCTATAAAGTTGACGGCTCGGAGCGTGCAGGCGTAACAAATGCCAGCCAAATTCAAGGTAAAGAACTCTCATATAATAACATCAATGACACAGACGCGGCATTTGAACTGGTCGCTGAATTTGATCAACCAACGGTCACTATTATCAAACACGCCAACCCTTGCGGCGTAGCCAGCGCAGACAGTATTGAAGAAGCATATGATCTTGCCTTGCGCTGTGATCCCGTTTCAGCCTTCGGCGGTATCATTGCGTTAAACCGTACATTGGATGCCACAAGCGCGAACAAAATAATCAAGACATTCAGCGAAGTGATCATCGCACCGGATATCGAAGGCGAAGCGATTGAAGTTCTCAAAGACAAACCCAATGTCCGTGTCCTCACAACCGGTGATATGCCGGATAAAAATCAGAAACGCCTTCTGGTTAAACGTGTCGCCGCGGGTCTTCTGGTTCAGGATGATGATCTTGGTCGTTTGAACCCCGATGAATTGCGTGTGGTCAGTGAACGCGAACCCACGGATGATGAAGTCCGTGATATGCTCTTCGCTTTTAAAGTCGGCAAGCACGTGAAATCCAACGCGATTGTGTATGCCAAAAACAGCGCAACAGTGGGAATCGGTGCGGGGCAGATGAGCCGTCTGGACTCTTCCCGAATCGCTGCCCGCAAATCGCAGGATGCCGCCGAAGCCATCGGACAGGAAGAAGCCCTCACCAAGGGCTCTGTCGTCGCCTCTGATGCGTTTTTCCCCTTTGCGGATGGTTTATTGGCCGCAGCAGATGCAGGCGTAACAGCTGTCATTCAACCCGGTGGTTCTATTCGTGATGAAGAAATCATCAAAGCCGCTGATGAACGCGGTTTGGCCATGATTTTCACGGATATGAGGCATTTCCGGCATTAATCCACTAACCTATTGAAAAACAACAAAAACAGGTGCGATTTTTGCATCTGTTAACCCTTTTCGAGTATAATTTATGTAAATTTACGTAATGAGACGTAAATAAAAAATTATATAAAAACAGGGACTTATCATGCCTCAGGATGGCATACAAACAGGTACAAACGTAAATAACGGATTTTCCGATGCTACGGCCAATGGTGCCTATCATCAACCTATTACGGTTTTTGGACATGAAGTGCCGTGTATTAACAATATCGAAGGGGATATTAGCCCCGGCCGTATGTGGAACAGCTTTAATTTTTTTGCCGATGGCGTAAATCGCGGTCTCATTGGGCTGGCTTCTCTACCCGGTTATGTTGTGGACGGCGTTAACCATGCACCCCGCATACTAAATGCTGTCAATGTTATTCCGGGCGTAGAGGTTGATATCGGCCCAATGACAGATAATCCATTTTTAGGATCGGAACATATTCACACATCACTCACAGATGGCTATGAAGGCCTTGTTATCGCAGTGGACGGTCAAATGCCGCAAGCCATTGATGATCTGGATAATTGTTTACACACGGCTGGAACATTGGCTCCCATGGTGGCGAGCGCTCCGCTAGCTGCTAGGGCAGCGGCCACACATGGCATACCATCTTTGCTTGGCACACCTGTATTAACCGCAAGTTCCAGCGCATCTGCATCAGTCGCCGGTTTTTATGAAATATATGATAGTCCTATAATCCAAGCTTCAGGTAGGGCTCTTTGGGCACATCATATTACAGGGACGGAGCCTTATGCAGAAGATAAAGCGTTAATACAGGATTATTTGGGAATATCAGAAAACACTGCTCCAACAGGACCAACAGCAGAAAGCCTAATACCACATAGATAGGTATTAGGCTTTTATTTATTATTAAAAAAGTTTTATTCTATTTTATTCTTTATCGAACTGGAACTAAGTCTCTTGCCGATGGCCTTGGTGCACTTCCAGCACTCGGATCAGTAGTGGTAACACTACTTTGCCAATCTTGTAACTCATGTATTCTAGCTAGCTCGTCTAATTCAGTCATCAGCGATTGCGTTAGCTGTGTAAACTCAAGCACTTTTTGACCTACCATGGGATCTAGCGATAATTCAGCACTATCTGATATGCCTGCAGCTGCATCAAAATCAGGACGACGCCCTGTTATTATGCGACCTTCATCTGCTTGAATATATTTTCCGTTTCCGTCTTCTGGACTTGCTTGCGCACTCTCAACCCAGCGGTTAGCCATATTTTCAAACATAGCTAGAGATTCTCTTTCTACTCCTAGACTTTCCAGACCATCTATAATTTTTATAAGAGTTTGTCCGGCCCAACCCCACCAACTATCAGCACTAGCAATACCTTCAACAGATTTGAGCTGTAAGTTTGCATCACCATTCAACAACATTTGTTCGTATTGATGGAAAGCATCTTGCTGGTGTCTTGGCACATTCATTGTCAACTGCGCATCCAAGCTAACATATTGCGTCAATATCTGTGCAAATGATTGCAGTTGTGCTTGCGAAGGTTCAATACCTGCCTTACCAAGTACTTCTAAATTTGTGATAACTGCGTTTAAACGCGAGCGTAATACATCCCTGATTGCTGACGTATCTCCACGAAACTGATCAGTCAAACTCTCCAGAGAAACACCTTGCCCTTCACCTTGAGTAGGATCTCCGCTTAGCCAATTTGCTGCACTATTAAGATTAAAATCTGAAACCATTACCTTCTCCTTATAACCTTATTTCCAACCGGGTGCTCTTGATATCGTTGCCTGCATACCTGAACCTCTAGTAAGAAAATCCTGTTCAACTTGCCCTGCCACACTTTCTAACTCAGGGTGATCTTTAACACATTTTGCCCAACCATATTGATCATCCTCGCCACTCGCATACCTTCCAAAAGCATCTAAGAATTCACTTCTTTGAGTTGCCACCGGATGTTCTGCATTTGCTATTTGTGCTGCAGCACTAAACGCACCAAGCATGCACTGTTTCGCCTCTGGACTGATATCTGAATACTCAGGCAAATCCAGTGTTCCACGTATTCCGCCAGCGATAACAGTGACATCATTTTGCCCGAATTCTGGAAGTCTTCCCGGATCTAAGCGAGCGTACTCAGCTTGTCTTTGGGTTAACTCTGCTGAAGCAGCCAGCCTATCTCTTGCCAAGCTGCCAGCATCATCCAGCGCACCTGGATTTTCTCCCTGAATAGGTGTAGGTGACCCTTCAGGATTTCTATCCGGTTCACCTAATAAAACTGACGGCCTGTTTGCACCTGGCACAGTGATAGAAGTACCAGGAATTGGAGTACCACCGAGTGTATTCTCACTCATCACAACGTCAGCAGCAGCACCAACTAATGCCCATGTAAAAACACTTCTGGCAGCCCTCATAATGCCTTTGCCCCTACCTCCAGAACCATTTCTGGCTGCATCTGCTTGTGCATTAGCAACGGTTGTGGCTGCTTTTCCTTCTGCTGTTCTTGCACCAGCATTTGCATCTGCATCACGAACTCTGGCAGCACTTTCTGCGTCTAAACGGGCCTCACTTAATATATGCCTACCCTCAGGTGTCCTTGCTAAAGCCGCTCTACCTTCAGGCGTATCAAGATCTATATTATCTGGAAGACTGTTACCTCCTGTAGGATTTCCGCCTCCTGGAGCTTGAGGGTGCGTAGTATTTACTTCTGGACTATCTGCATCGCTTGCCATTGTACTTACCTCTAAATCCTGTTTTTCGTATCCGTTTTCGTTTTTTCTATAATCTTGCCCCTATAATACGGTATTTGCTAAACCCAATGCAAAATTGATTAGTCAAGTTATTGTTTTAATTCATAAATTTGGCGTTTATTGGATTTTACACGCCTTCAATAATATTATGATTACAGTATATTGAATGCGGAAAAGAAGAATCAAATTTTACGGGGCCACAAAGATATAAAAAACATTTAAACCATTGTTTTTATTGTAAAAAATAAGTCAAAAAGCCCTCAAATTTGCACTGCGCCCTTGGTTTTTCATAGAATAGGGCAAGTAAAATAAAAAACGACAAAACAGGTAGAGGGAAACCCCGAAAATGGCAACCGCAGCAGATATATTAAAGTTTACCACTGATAATAGTTCAGTTTTAGGCCGTTTGGGTAACAATGCTGTTGGCGACATTATTGTCAATAAAATCCCTGACATAACGGCTAATGCCTCTCAACCCGACTTCGATCTGCGTGGAACACTCATGCAAGCTTTCACAGAAGCTGCACAACAGGTAAATGATCCAGATGCAACATTTGAAGCTCTATCTATCGCTACGGAATTAAAGCTTGAAAGCTTAACAGGTGATGCAGCAGCCGATGTGCAGATGGGGGAACTCAATACATTTTTGACCAATATGGATCAGGACCCGGGTTTCCGTACGGCACTTCATGGATTTGCAACCAATGTTGGTGTTGACCAGCTGGATTTTAGCAATCTGTCAACTGACCCTGAAACGGCAGCAAGATACCAAACAATGTTTACGCACTTGTCTGAACATGAATTCGGGCAAGAATCTATAACGCGCGCCATCACAACTCTGGCACAAGATCCGGATGATTTTACATCGGATGATTTCAGAACTGCACTGGTTGACGGAACCGCGGCTGAATTAAATGAGCGCTTTGGAGCTTTGGAAGGTGATGCTCTTTTTGATGCAATGCGCTCAACAGAAGGTCTTTTGGGCGATGCTTCTACACAAGAAGCCTTCTTTTCGAATCTTGAAGCAGATCCGGCATCTCGGGATGCTTTCTTGTCTGCATTCAAAAGCAATCCGGCCAGCTTGGCAACATTATCATTGAGCGAAGCGCAGGATCCTTCAACTCAAAGCGTTTTATCAACCCTGATTTCACAACCATTGCCCCCGAATGTCTTTACAGACGCACTGGCTGAGAGAGGTATTAATCTGGGTGGCGCAGAATTAGATGCTTTAATGGGTAAGGTCAAAGCTGGAATAATAGAAGATGTTCTCGGCAACCCAGATCTGGATCTTGCAAGTGCCGAAAGTTATATTTCAAACTTTTACGATCCCAATACAGGGGATTTAGATTTTACAGCTTTATCCGCAGCTGCAACAGACCCTAATTCGGGAGCGCCTGCGGTAGTAGCCGCTATATTTAATTCCGCCACCAACACAATGAGAAGTGAGATTGCCAGCGATCCTGCAAACTGGCTCGCTATAGTCAACGGCATCGGTGATCAATGGGATGGAATTTTTGACAACCTTCATGAAACAGTCGCAAACCTTGAGTTTCCACCTGAGCTATTGGAAATGATGCCTTGGTTACCGGAAATGATGCAGGCATTGGTAACAGCTGTGCAACTTGGTGTACCGGCCATGGTTGGTGGTGTTGCCAAAATTGGAAACCTATTTGGTGCGGGACTTATGGAAGTTGATCGTTCCTACAGGCCAGAGCAAACTGAGAGCAGAGTATTTCAAAACACAATGCAGGTTCGTGACTCTGCAATTGATTTAAACCCACGTGTTGCAAGCCTGGATGCTCAGCAAGTGCATGAGGCTTATCTTGCACGCTTTGCCGCAACAGGCGTAGACCAAAGACTTGCAGATGGTATTTTAATTGCACACTTGGAAAGCGGCGTACCAATTCAGAACATTGTGGCGATGGTCAGCCAAGAATCAAATTTTGGTAATTACAACACGCATCGTGCGTCATCGGCAACGCGATTAGCGCGTAATTTCGGCCAAATCATTGATGGTACCAAAGGATATTTAGAAGAAACCTATGGCGCAGAAGCACGTGCTGCTCTAGGGAAATACGGCGTTGGCTTTAATCCGAATTCCGAATGGCGTCAAAATCCGTTGGTTGCCCCCTACATGATGGCAAAATACATGAAGGAATCCGGATCAAGGACTGATTTAAAAAGACAATATGCATACTATTTCTCAGGTAGTAATCGATTGGCCAGCCGCGCGTCGGACCCAAAATGGGCAAACAGATCAGCGGCAAAATATGAGCGAAAACCGGCCGCGGCGAACCCAACTTTATATTACCATAGAGGAAGTAATGGCCAGCCGGATCGCAGCAATCCAAAAACATATGCTCAAGTCTATGCGTCTGTAACCAGTGCTGTTCGCGATGATTTTAACCGCATTGTACAAGACGTTCAAAAATATGGAACGCCCGGTTCCATCGCTGCTGTGAATACGAGTACAAAAGGAATATCTGGGACGGGCACAAGCGATTCAGGCATTCCTGCAGGGGCACCAAGCAGCTTAGGTACCTCACTACTCCCGGTGAGTGCAAGCAGGGTATCACCTGATTTTATAAGTGCTTCGACGGAACCAGAAGCTGTAGAATCTTCAGTCATGAATGCTTCATTTGTTGCATCTGCTGACCCGGCTGCTCTATCAATGCCAGATGGAGAGACAGCTGAAGCAGTTGCAGATGCAGACGCTGCTGTTGAGCGCGCTATAGCGAGCGCAAGAAACGCTTCTCTACAAACTCTGGACGCTTAGGCGCTCCCCCCTTCCCTTTCTACGCTTAATCCGCTACATCATTAGCGTATGAGTAAGCCCCTACATGAAATAAGAAACTTCGCGATTATCGCGCACGCGAAGCAATGCATCGCATTGTTCGCAACACAAATACTTTGGAGCGCGACGTGAGTAAAAAATTAGAACATATCCGTAACTTTGCCATCATAGCACATATAGATCACGGAAAATCCACCCTTGCCGACCGCCTGATTCAAACCTGCGGCGGGCTAGAAGAACGCGAGATGCAGGAACAAGTCCTCGATAACATGGAGATCGAGCGCGAGCGCGGCATCACGATCAAGGCGCAAACCGTCCGCCTGTCTTATAAAGCCAAGGACGGCGTTGAATACCAGCTCAATTTGATGGACACGCCGGGTCACGTGGATTTTGCCTATGAAGTCTCGCGCTCGCTGGCGTCCTGTGAAGGCTCGCTGCTGGTCGTGGATTCGACCCAAGGCGTGGAGGCGCAAACGCTGGCGAATGTCTATCAGGCCATCGAAAACGATCATGAAATCCTGCCTGTGATTAACAAAATCGACCTGCCGGCCGCCGATATTGATCGTGCGAGCGAACAAATCGAAGATGTGATTGGCCTCGATGCGACTGATGCTGTCCCCGTCTCCGGTAAAACGGGTATCAATATCGACCAGCTTCTGGAAGAGATTGTCACCAAACTCCCGCCCCCGTCTGAAGGCGATGCGGAGAAACCAACCAAAGCGCTACTCGTCGACTCCTGGTATGACGCCTATCTCGGTGTTGTCATTCTGGTGCGCGTGATTGACGGCTACCTCAAAAAAGGACAGAAAATCCGTTTCATGAAGGCCGAAGCCACCCGCGACATTGACCGCGTCGGGATGTTCACCCCCAAACATGTTTTACTTGATGAGCTTGGCCCCGGTGAAATGGGTTTCATCACGGCGAGCATTAAAGACATATCCGAAACCAAAGTCGGTGACACCATCACGGATGAAAAGAACCAATGCGAAGAAGCCTTGCCGGGGTTCAAGCCCTCCGTGCCGATGGTGTTCTGCTCCCTCTTCCCCGCCGATGCGTCAGATTATGAGAAGCTGCGCGATTCACTTGGTAAGATCAAACTGAATGACGCATCGCTGCATTATGAAACCGAAAGCTCGCAAGCCCTCGGCCTCGGTTTCCGCTGCGGTTTCCTCGGCCTGCTCCATATGGAGATTATTCAGGAACGCCTCGAGCGTGAATTTGACCTCGACCTAATCCCCACTGCGCCATCCGTGGTTTATAAAATCAACCTCACCAATGGAGAGCAGATGGAGCTGTACAATCCCGTTGATATGCCCGATGTGCAAAAGGTCGAAAGCATTGAAGAGCCGTGGATCAAGGCCACTATCCTTGTACCGGATGAATATTTGGGTGGCATCCTCACACTGTGTCAGGAACGCCGCGGCGTGCAAATCGAATTGAACTATGCCGGTAACCGCGCGTTGGTCGTGTACCGCCTGCCGCTCAACGAAGTGGTATTTGATTTTTATGACCGCCTGAAATCCATTTCGCGTGGCTATGCGTCCTTCGATTACGCGCTGGACGGATACGATAAAAACGATCTGGTGAAACTCGACATCCGCGTCAATCAGGAACCCGTCGATGCGCTCGCCATGATCGTGCATAAGGATAACGCCGAAAGCCGCGGGCGGCAGCTGTGCGAACGCCTCAAGGAGCTCATCCCTCGCCAGATGTTTAAAATCGCGGTACAGGCCGCCCTGGGTGGTAAAATCATCGCCGCCGAACATATCAGTGCGATGCGCAAGGATGTGACGGCCAAATGTTATGGTGGTGACGTCTCGCGAAAACGCAAACTCCTTGAAAAACAGAAAAAGGGGAAAAAGAAAATGCGCCAATATGGGAACGTTGAAATCCCCCAATCAGCCTTCATCAATGCCCTCAAAATGGGAGATGAATAAACGCCCATATGGCTTCCCGCGGAAAATGGGGATTTTTTATCAACCAACTTATCATTCCATGCGCCACCTTTGATCCAGAGCGTAAGATGAAACAAGATGCGATAGAAAAAAATAAACAAATTTGATTTTTACATAAAATTTAAGTAAGGTATATTCATATAAAGAGGTGTGTCATGAATATATCACAGTCGATTCGACGGGTATTTGCTGCCGTAACTACAGTTGCGTTTTCAGCTTTATATCCTTTTTCTGCCTCTGCGGGGTCTGGAACAATAACCACATCCGCCCCCATTATAACCGATTCTCTGCAAAGAATGTTGGTCGATCGTTATGGGAATGCTAGCAATGCCGACAATCATCGTTCTGCACAAGGCGGAGCGAAACAACAAACACACGACAATTGGTCACCTTATGTCTCCGCCACCTACTCTGGGGGTGTTTACCACACAAATAGCATCGGAGCTCCAAAAGGTGGCTATAATGAAGTTAACCATATTATGACTTTAGGTCTTGGTGCAGAATACACGCCATCTCCAGATAGCCCTTGGTCATTTGGCGCTGAAGCTGGATATACCACATTTGAAAACAGTCATTTCCTGCGCTCTGAAGGCCCCTATGTTGCCGGACACGTCAATCGTGATCTATTAAGTAATATTTATGCCAGCGTAGGCGCTGGTGCGGCTTGGGTTGATGGCTACGAGGGTGTTATTCGTGATGAAGCGCTTATTGGTGGTCGTCTATTATATGTTTTCAGCAGCGCTGGCGTGGGCTTTGATTTGGGTCATTCCAACATTGAGGCAGGGGTTAGATATATTCCATCCGGTGAACTGTCGAAAGCTTTAACAGGACAAAATGCACCAAGCTTGCTGAACGGTTATTTAGGCTTGCGTTTAGAATTTTGGAAACCTTAGTTTTCGCCTTCATCAATGCCCTTAAAATGGGTGACGATAAGTGACCGATACCTTAGACCTTGGTCTTAGGAATCCGTCATCCCGTTGGCGCGAACAACAGTGAGCTTGCACAAACGGGATCCAGAAAATGATTAGGACCGAAAGCTCTTAGCCAACCCGTTATGCCTGCTTTATGCGGGGATCCGGATGCCCGCACGTTGGCGGGCATGACAATCCAGTGTATAGTCATATCTATGCCTGACTTCACCAGTCTCCTCGCTCTGTTTATGATCTTACCCATGACCACGCATGCCCAAAGTCTGGAAGAGTTACGTTGGCAAAACCGCGTGCTGCTCGTTTTCAATGGGGATGAGAGCGTGCAGGACAAGGTCGAAGCGCAGGCCAAAATTGTGGTCGATCATGCGGACGGTTTTGCGGAGCGTGATCTGATCGTCCGCGGCATAACGCCCGCGCCCGATACCATGGCGCGTTACATGCAATTTGATGTCGAACCGCATCAATTCATTGTCATTCTGATCGGCAAGGATGGCGGTGAAAAAGGCCGTTGGGACAAACCCGTGGCGGCCGAAGAGCTCTTCGCCCTCATCGACGCCATGCCCATGCGCCAGAGGGAGATGCAGGACGCACAATAAGTATCATTGCATCCCAAACTTGATTTGGGATCTCATGCGAAAAAGATCCTGACTTTCGTCAGGATGCATCGCTTTGCGAATGACACTCATACCTCTTTGACCTCTTTTCTCCTCCGTGAACTCTGTGGTTTCCACTTCCCAAAATAGGAAAAATATCCTATAATAGTTCTATGAGTTTTGAACGACAAAAGGCAAGAATACACCCCACAAACGAACTAAAGGAATATCCTTTTATATCAATGCCCTCACCCCCTCGGCCACCCCCGCCTCGCCAACGAACTGAAGGATTTGCCTCCCCTCTTCCCGCATGCCATCGAAGCCGCTATAGTACGCGCATCGAAACCCATAAAGGAGCTTGCCATGCGCGCCGTGTTCACCGTTCTACTCACCATATCAATGCTTTATGCCACCCCCGCCATGGCACAGGTGGAAGACCCGATCCTGTCCATGCCCGACGGTCAGGTCATTTTGAATATTTCAGCAACGGAGCGCAAAGAGGTCGAGCAGGATTTACTGGTCGCGAACCTGTCCTTCACCATCACCAATCGCGATCCCAAATTCGTCCAAAACGAAATCAACAAAACTATGGCGAAGGCTCTGGAAACTGCCAAAAAGGTCAATACGGTGAAGGTGAATACTGGCTCCTATCAAGTATACGAAACCACGGAACCGCGTACGAAAGAAAAGCTATGGCGCGGACAACAAAACCTGACGCTGAAATCCATGGAAGCGGACGATGTGTTGGAACTGGCGGGAAAATTACAGGATATGGGACTGAATATGAACGGCTTGTCCTACATGCTCGCCCCCAAAACAGCCGTGGAGGTGCAAGATAATCTGATGGAAGCGGCGCTCAAACAACTTCAGGAACGCGCGGATCGGGCAGCAGCAGCTTTGGGCAAATCGAAGGCCGATTTGCGCGATGTCAGCGTGCAAAGCTCCGGCATCCCCTATCATCCCGTGCATCACGCACGTGGTATGGCGATGGCATCATCCATGGAAATGGTTGCTCCGGTGGCCGCCGCCGGTGAAACCACCATTCAACTCACGGTTTCCGCGCGGGCGTTATTAAAGCCTTAAGAAAGAGTGTGAGAGACTATGGTTATGCGATTACTTCTTTGTTTGGTTCTTTTGGTTTTTGCGGCCACGCCCGCCTATGCCGAAGACTTCGTGGTGAAGGCAGACAGCGTTGCAGCCGTCAATGAAACAATGGAACGTGTGAAACAGCGCTCAGAGGAAGATCAACAGCGTTTCGTCACTGTTTCCATGATGATCATGCAAGACATCATCAAAAAGCAACAAGCCAAAGGCCAAATGGATCAAGCCGAAATGGATGCTGAAATTAAGAAAATCATGCATAACAAAACGCTCACCGAGCTTGAAGAATATGTCGCTTTCTATATAACCGAATAATCATGACAAAAATCACAATTCTCGATGGCGGCATGGGCCGCGAATTAAAACGTATGGGCGCGCCCTTCAAACAACCTGAATGGTCTGCTTTGGCTTTGATGGAAGCACCGGAAACAGTCACGCAAGCGCATCAATCCTTTATTGATGCCGGAGCGGAAGTGATTACAACAAACACGTATGCACTTGTCCCGTTCCATATCGGCTGGGATCGGTTTAATGAGCAGGGCCGTGAATTAATTAGTCTCGCAGCCACAATCGCAAAGGATGTTGCCGGAAATAATGTGAAAGTTGCAGGATGCATTCCTCCACTTTTTGGCTCTTACGCGCCGGATGACTTCGATGGTGAAAAAGCACCAGATCTGCTGAAGCCTCTGATCGAAGAGCAACAGGATTTTGTCAATGTCTGGCTGGTGGAAACAACATCCGCAATTCAAGAAGCACAAATGGCTTATGATCATCTAAAGAATACAAATAAACCCATTTGGATTTCTTTTACGGTAAGCGAGCGTGAAGATAAAAATACAACTGTCAGGAATCGTTCAGGAGAAACGATTGAGGATTGCGCGAAAGCCTTAAAAAATATGAAGGGTGTTGAAGCCATCCTCTTTAATTGCTCGCAACCTGAGGAAATGGAAGACGCAATCCTCGCTGCAAAAAATGTCCTTAGTGATGCTATGCAAATCGGTGCTTACGCCAATACTTTCGCAGAAGCACAAGATAACAATGAAGCCAATGACGGTTTAACAGAAATGCGCAACGAATTAACACCTGAACTATATTTGGAATTTGCAAAAAAATGGTGTTCCGACGGCGCTAGCATTATTGGCGGTTGTTGCGGTATCGGACCTGAACACATCGAAGCTCTGGCAAAGGAGTTTGTTTAAGCGCGTTTTTTCTTACGTGGCTTTTTGGATTTGGAGAGTTTAAAAATTTCATCCGCCATGTCTTCGACAGCTTTCGAAGGTTTGTATCCTTTATATTTTTTAGCGAATGATTTTGCAGCTTCCTTAAACTCTTCTTCATTCAGCAACAAATTAATTAACTCATGAACCTTATCGGTTGTGACGTGACCAAACGCTCCGCGCCCTGCGCCTAACCGTCCAATTGCACGACCGAACATCAATTGTTCTATGTGTCCAGGAAACAACATAAGCGGAACACCTTTTAGCAAGAAAGCAGAGGAAATACCAACTCCAGCATGGCATACAGCCAAATCACATTTCGACATAATATTATCCAGCTTCACCGGTCCGTCTTCGATACCAACATGATTGTTCTCGTATGCTTCCTTTAGCTTTGGATCGATGCCAGGAGCAGCAATAATCACATCGTAATTATTCGGCAACTCGCACAGCGCAGAAAATACTGGTTTGAATGATTTTTCTTTAGGTCGCAGATACGCAAAAATATGTTTGGATGCTTTTGAGTTCCATTTCAGCGATGCACCAGCATTGGTTTTGAACAACGTGCCATAATATTTCACATTTTCCTGTCTATCCGGGTAATGATCAAGTTCTTCAAAACCGCAAACAAATTTTGCATCCACTTCATAAATGTCCGAAAAATGATCATAAAGCTTAATAGAGAAGCCTTTGAGAGCTTCATTAACATTTGAAAGAACATCTTGTTCACGCTTCAACAAAATATCTTCGCTTACATTTTCCCAGTAAGGTATTAGCGGCATAGGAGTCTGAAGAGGAGGAAGCTCGTAAGATGTTCCAAATGCAACTTTTGGGAAATTAAGATCCCGGGCAGCTATCAAAGCAGTAGGTGAAGATTGTGTCACTAAAATATCCGGCGACACCAAATCATATAGCGAACGCCATGCTTCTATGAGGCCAGCCATTGTACTGGAATTGTTATACCCACAGGGGCGTAAGTCATCTGTAAAAGTCAAAATTGGGGATTTTATAGGTCGGATCGATGCGAAAGGTGCCTGAAGCATTGTATATGGATAGTCAGGTTTGAACTTTAGAAATTCACCTGGATCCTGAACTGCAAAAATAATCTCTGCCCCCCTATCATAAAGAGGCTTAGCCATTTCAATAATTTTGATGATATGGCCGAAGTTTTTTCCTAGTTCCCATGCAATCAATATCTTCATAAACGACATGCTATCTTATGTTTTAAGGTTTTTAACAGAAGATTAAGGGGATTAAGCCTTAATCTGTGGATTGTCTTCTGGACATTCCATGTTGAAATTCGTTTACTACCATAGATTATTTGGAGATATAATAGTGAGTAAAGAACCCGAAAACGTTGTCGGTGATTTGGAAGACTCAGTCTTCGGCATTAATGACAAATTGTCTCTTATGGAACAATTCATTGCCCGCCGTTTTGATGAAATTTCCATGGAAATCAATGCCACATCCCAGCAAGTCGATATGGCCGAAGAAGGCATTGCGCGACGCTTTAGTGAAATACTGGATATTATGTCTGCGATATCCTATCAAGGCGAGGGAGAAACACAGGTAAATACTGGTGTTGAACTGGAAGCTGTAATTGGCGATACAGAAGAAGCAGCCAATAAAATTCTGGATGCCGCCGACAGAATAGCAGAGCTTGTGGGTGAGCAAAAAGACTGGGACAATCCTGACAAACGCGAAGAGCTCTTAGAAAATATCAGAAGTGATGTTCAAAACATTCTGTTGGCCTGTACTTTCCAGGATTTAACAGGGCAACGTATACGCAAGACGCTTGAAAACCTGCAAATGATTGAAGAGCGTTTGAGCGGCACTTTAAATCGCTTAGGCATTAACGTTGAAACCGACAAGAACAAAGCCGTTGAAGAAGTTTCAGAGGGCAAAATGAAAGCCCAATCTCAGGACGATATCGACGCTCTCTTCGCAGAAAACCGAGCCGAATAACAATTAGTTCGAATTTTATCGAAAATTAAATCCCCTTTTACCCCGCCCCTGTACCTTGATGATCAAAGGGAACGAGGAAACTATGTTTACTAAATCACAACAGGCGAAAGCCGAACATTCTGAAGGAAGTCTTCTATTTGGAGCGGCATTCGGAGGTGTTTTAGTAGAGGTATTTGGCGAGGAAGCTGAACAGGGATACGAAGTCGTAAACATGGTTTGTGATATCAGGGAAGACAGAGCAAATGGCCAAGGCAGAGGGTGTCGAAGGCAAGTCCGTGCCTTTCAATTATAGGATTTAAAGTTTAACTCCGCACGACAACTAGATAAGGCGCATGATTTTTTAATCTGCGTCTTTCTTTTTATATTGTATTTTAGAAAAGTCTTATATAAATAATTGAAATGATTCAAACCTTTAGCCATGATATACTTTATATCTGAGGAATGTCATGGAATTCAACTCATCACTTGTTCGCGAAAAATTTGTAATTTCAGCCACACAAAAGCTGGAAAATGAAGATGACGTAGTTGCGCTTAGCAATCGTATGGTTGTTGCAATGTATTCCGAGCGCACAGGTGAACGTGAAAGTTTTGTCGTGCGCGCCCAAAATATGCATAGCTGTGTGCGTTTCGCAGCCATGATCGTCAAGGAATTTCAAGATTCCGGTCCAATTATGGTGAGACGACGTAAATTTTATTGGCAGGATTTATGGCAAGAAGTCATCAAAGGATATGAGCGTGACTGGAATCCTGATATCTGGGGTGTGGTCTATCACAAAGGTCGCATCGTGTTTGAAGAAGGCGAGCACCATGCATTTTTAGATATTATTGAACAATGCGATGCAGCCAATAACGGTAAGTATAAAGAATCAATCGAATTTGCCGAAGAGGCTTTTAAGAAGGCAGGCAAAGATGTTCACATTGAATATGACTCAAACATTGCATTGGTTGTTGCTTTTAAATCGGATGAAGCAAAATGCGGCGTCATCTTGAGATCGGCTAACCGCACAACAACATTTAACTTTACAGCAAAGAAAAAGCCGAACGGGTCATCCGTCAGAGTATCGCAATCTTTGACTGTATCGGCAGCATTTTTAGAAGGTATTCAACTCGCTTTTCAGGCTGGTATGTACAACAAGAAAAAAGCCTATAAGCTTATCGAACAATATTCAGATGATGACCGTAAAGGCAAACGTACCGTTGAACGTGTCGGCTCACTTAATCGTGCGATTAATAAATATGAGATGCTATACGATGTGACATACCGCCCTGAACGCCCAAACTTCTCAAAAGCCATCATAGATGCCGAAGAAGTCGCTCATACCATCCTAGCACCCCAAATTCAGGAAATGATTGAGTCCGGTGAACAGGATCAGGGTGAATGGGTCGATTAAGCCGCCAAGCTTCTCAACACGTAATGCAAAATTCCACCATGTTTGTAATATTCAATCTCATCGAGTGTATCGATGCGGCAGAGGAGTTGTACCTTATCTGCTGATCCGTCTGCACGATGAATTGTCATTTCAACATCCTGACGTGGGCTCAAATTGCCTTCAATACCTGTGAGATCAAAAACTTCATCGCCTGTTAGGTTTAAAGACTTACGACTGTCGCCATCTTTAAACTGCAATGGTAATACGCCCATACCAACCAAGTTGGAGCGGTGAATACGTTCATAGCTTTCAGCAATTACGGCTTTCACACCCAGCAATCGTGTCCCTTTCGCGGCCCAGTCACGAGATGATCCGGTGCCGTATTCTTTACCGGCAATGACTACCAGTGGTGTGGCCTCTTTCTGATATTTCATTGCAGCATCATAGATTGAAAGCTCATCGCCGCTCGGAACATGCTTGGTAAAACCACCTTCTGTGTCCGGTACCATTTCGTTTCGAATACGAATGTTACCGAATGTTCCACGCATCATGACTTCGTGATTACCGCGACGGGAGCCATAAGAGTTGAAATCAGCAACACTAACCTGATGGGATTTTAGATATTCACCAGCAGGAGAATCTTTAGCGATTGAACCAGCCGGAGAAACGTGGTCTGTTGTGACACTATCACCGAGTAGCGCCAAGCAATGCGCACCTTTCACATCATTGATATCGCCGGGTTCGGCGCTCATCCCTTCAAAATACGGTGGATTTTTCACATACGTTGAACCCGGTACCCAGTCATACGTCTCGCCACTATCTGCACTACAAATTTCCTGCCATTCTTCCGTGCCTTTGAATACATCAGCATAACGTGATTGGAACATCTCAGGCGTTAAACATTGCTCAACTGTATCCTGAATTTCTTTATTCGTCGGCCAGATATCTTTCATGAAGACGTCATTGCCATCTTTATCCTGACCTAACGGATCATTGTATAAATCAACTTCCATGGAACCGGCCAAAGCATACGCAACGACCAATGGCGGAGACGCCAGATAGTTGGCACGAACGTGCGGATTAATACGCCCTTCAAAATTTCGGTTACCAGACAAAACGCCACAGACGGTTAAATCACCATCTTCAACAGCCTTCGCAATATTGTCAGGTAATGGCCCGGAGTTACCAATACACGTCGTGCACCCGTAACCAACCAAGTTAAAACCAAGCGCATCCAGATCATCTTGTAGCCCTGCCTTTTCCAAATAATCTGTGACGACTTGCGAACCCGGCGCCAAGGATGTTTTAACCCATGGCTTCACTTCCAAACCCTTTGCCAATGCATTACGAGCCAGCAGTCCCGCACCGACCATGACAGATGGGTTGGATGTATTGGTACAAGATGTAATCGCAGCGATAACAACATCACCATCTTCCAGATCATAGTCTTCGCCTTCCACGTCCTGCTTCGTACCATCGTTTTTCAAAGCATCAAAAGCGGATACGGCATTGGACAATAAGATTTTATCTTGCGGGCGTTTTGGTCCCGCAATCGCAGGTTCAACCGTACTCATATCCAGATGAAGTGTGTCATTGAATTCGGGTTCGTGACCGCTTTCACGCCACATGCCCTGCTCTTTCGCATAGGCTTCAACCAGTTTCACGCGGTGTTCTTCCCGACCTGTGAAGCGCAAATAACGCAGCGCTTCATCATCAATCGGGAAGAACGCACATGTCGAACCAAACTCCGGTGACATGTTCCCGAGAGTCGCACGATCCGGCAAGGTCATGTGGTCTAAACCATCGCCGTAGAATTCAACAAACTTTCCAACCACACCTTTTTCACGGAGCATTTCAGTCACGGTCAAAACGAGGTCTGTTGCGGTTGCGCCTTCCTTGAGCGCTCCCGTCAATTTAAAGCCAATGACTTCAGGAATAAGCATAGAAATAGGCTGCCCAAGCATCGCAGCTTCAGCCTCAATACCACCGACACCCCAGCCCAAAATAGCAAGTCCATTCACCATTGTTGTGTGAGAGTCTGTTCCCACTAATGTATCTGGATAAGCTACATTTTTTCCGTCCTGATCTTTTTCAACCCAAACGGTCTGCCCGAGATACTCCAAATTCACCTGGTGACAAATACCAGTGCCTGGCGGCACAACACGGAAATTATCAAATGCGTCTTGCCCCCAACGCAAAAACGCATAGCGTTCACCATTGCGTTCAAATTCACGTTCCACATTCACCTGAAACGCACGAGGCGTTCCGAATTCATCAACCATGACAGAGTGATCAATCACCAAATCAACAGCACTCAATGGGTTAATTTTTTGTGCATCTCCACCCAGAGCTTTCATTGCTTCACGCATGGCTGCCAAATCAACAACGGCCGGTACACCGGTGAAATCCTGCATCAGAACGCGGGCCGGACGATAAGCAATTTCTTTATTCTCACGCGCCACCAAAGCCTTCATATCATCAACCTCAACGGATCGACAATCTTCATAGCGCAAAAGGTTTTCCAGCAAGACTTTCAGTGTAAAAGGCATCTTGGAAAGGTCTCCGAGCTGTTTTTCAGCTTCTTTCAGGCTGAAATAATCATAATCTTTTCCATCAACAGTTAGGGTTTTACGTGTTTGAAGAGTATCAAGGCCGGTGCGAGTCATTCTCATCTATCCCTTTGTTTTTAAGGCAAAAATATCATATCACGTCTCATTAATGCTCAAAAGTGGTTAATAAGGTATGAATGTTTGTGATATTACCTCGCAATATTCCCAATTGTGTCTTATTTGCGCCACATTCGTGGGGCAATATCAATAATAGGTTTAAGAAATAGTATGGATTTCCAGATTAACCGTTAAATTGCCAATTGAAAATTCAAGCCGCTGTCCATCCCTCCGGACGGCGGTTTTTAATTGTGCATATGTTCTATAAACAAGCGTTGCGCACACGCTCGTATTCCTCAATTGTATCGATATCCTGATTGAGTTTTAGAAGTTCCGCATACATGCGTTTTTCTTCGTCTTTGACGATCCCGACATAATATTCTTTCAAACGTTCATAAACACCGGGCGTTTCCGCAACAAAGAACGGACCATAAGACGTGCCATACTTATTCATTGCATAGCTCAAAGTTTTTGAAATGCGTTCAGTGTATTTATTGATGACAATTTGATTAACCTTCAAATGCTTTTTTTCATGCTCCATAACGGCTTCGTGTTCACACGTGCCTTTCGGGTATTCGCGGACAATATAAATGGTCGGATCAAAATGAATATTGACCTGAATTTGATCCACAAAAATACAGGATTGCTCCTCTCCCGGATAATTGGGGTGCGAATACGTGTTGCTTAAATAGCTGACTTTTGTTTCCAGTTGGATAGCCCCGCTCATCGCACCATTTAAGTGTGTTTCAACGCCCGGGCCATACGGCGAGATTGTATCAATCTCAAGCTGCTGCAATTCATCCCGGCTTTTTTGAAAGTTAAACTTCAACGGGCTTTTCGAAGGTAAAACCGTTACCCGAGGTTTACGTTGTGGTTCGCACTTGATGTCATCTTGCCATGACGCCATAGTTAGCCAGCTTGCCATCACAAGTTCTAATCCGAACACCAAACCGCCCTTTCGTTATTAAAAATAAAAATAAGCCCCTCTTTTCATTTACCACGACTCCCTATAAAAGTCCTTAAGAGACTTCAGTTGCGAGGATATTATGAGCTTTATCGGTAATCTTTTGATTTTGGGCCTTCAGATTTACTTCTGGATCATCATTATAAATGTAGTCGTGAGTTGGCTTATTGCGTTTGGCGTATTTAATACCAACAACCCGCAAGCCGCGAACATCGTAAAGCTCCTGAATAAACTCACCGAACCGGTATACAGACCGTTGCGTAAATATATTCCAGCCATTGGTGGGATTGATATTACACCGATTATTGTGATTTTCGGGATTTACATTCTGCAAAACATTATTGCCCGCCTGTTTATCTATCACGGCGGTGTGTGGTTCTAGACCATGGCTGAGCGGATAGACGGGAAAAGCATTGCGGCGGCTTTACGTGAAGATATTAAGGCGCAAGTTGAAAAGCTGGATAAAAAGCCGGGGCTAGCCGCTATTCTGGTTGGGGATGATCCGGCCTCTCAAGTCTATGTTGGCAGTAAAATCAAAATGACAAAAGCCGTTGGGATGGAGAGTTTTGAGCATATTATGCCCGCTGATGCGAGCGAAAAAGATATCCGCCATGTCATCAAAAACCTAAATGCACATCCCGAAGTGCATGGTATTTTATTGCAACTCCCCCTCCCCGATCATTTGGCCGATGTGCAGGAAGATCTGGTTCAGACAATTGCTCCCGAAAAAGACGTCGACGGGCTGACTGTGACAAACGCTGGAAAGCTGTTTTTGGGATTGGATGGCCTCGTGCCCTGCACGCCGCAAGGCTCACTTTTGTTGATTAAATCTGTAGAAGAGAATTTGAGCGGCAAACATGCTGTTGTGATCGGTCGTTCGAATTTATTCGGTAAACCTATGGCACAATTGCTTCTACAGGAGAATTGTACGGTCACGACTGCGCACTCCCGCACACAAAATCTGGAAGAAGTTTGCCGTAGCGCGGATATCTTGGTTGCAGCCGTTGGACGTCCGAAAATGGTCAAGGGCGATTGGGTGAAACCCGGTGCGATTGTCATTGATGTAGGCATCAACCGTATGGATGACGGCAAACTATGCGGTGATGTGGATTATGAGCAGGCCGAAAAACTAGCGTCAGCCATTACCCCCGTCCCCGGTGGTGTCGGCCCCATGACCATCGCATGCTTGTTGAAGAATACGCTTAAGGCTGCCAGTAATTAGCATTTACAACCAGGACTATGGGCTCCAGCGCTCCCACCATCATAATGAATGTTTTTACCTTTTTCGGCATCTCTTGCCACACGCGGTCTCCATGCCTTTTGCGCTAAGTTTTGGAACGCATCTTCTCCAGTTTGCGATGCTTGAAAACAATGAATAAGGCTATTTGATCCATTATAGGGGCGATCTGTAGCTGCAGCGTAAAGTTGAGCATTCGTCATACCCGGTGCTTCAATTGTTCGAATGGGATCATAACTTGGTGTTCCATATGTCGCATCACGCATGTGAACACCTATTGGTATACTCGCCCAAAACATTGCAGTTCGTGCCAGCGGTGCTTCATAAAGTGTAGTTGCAGAAATCATTTGAGCGTCAGATAAATTCCATGGCTCTGCTTTTTCTGCTGCTTTTTGCAATTCAAAAGCGGATTTTACAGCGTTCATTTCAGCAGTCGCTAACGGATCATTGTCCTGTTCACGGGTATCATATCCTTTGGCAATAATCACTCCATCACGAGTGATAACAGCGACAGGTATCTCACTCTCCCGAAAAACCTGCTGCACCTCAGGATTTAAATCCAAAATATCAGAGCCAATAAAATTAACTTTACCATGCGTTAACGGAGCACCCATTGGGTTTTCCTGCATATCTATAAGCTGATCTTTATCACTAAAACCTGCAACGTCTTGAGTCATGTCGTAATCAGCGCCATAGAAATTCAAAATACGACCGCGTTCAATCAATCCGCTTCGAATCCATTCATTGACGACAACGTGTTGTTTCGTGAAACAACTCGGGCAACTTTCACCAGTTGTTAGGAAAACAGCTATCCAATTTGGATCATCTTTACGTTCTTCCAGAAGCTTTGTTGTAAGCGCATAATTATCTGGATAAAGACTGACAGCTTCTGCATGAGCTTGTGGACCGTCTCGATTAACAAGATTGCTATCGTGTCGATCACCAACGAGGAAATGCTCACCTGTCGCTGTGTTATACAGCATGATAGCAGAGCCAAATGGTCCGGGAGCAGGTTCATCATTTTCAACACGACGAGCGGCCGTCATATCCAGTTTATTGAGTTGAATTTGCAGAAGTTTTTGCGGCACAAGGTGGACAGGTAAAATACCTTCTTGACCAATTGGCAAGTTGTTCAGAACAGGTGCAGGGGAAACGCCATCTATTAGTCCAACCATAGAAATACTCCTTGAATGAATTCTATGGTTTTAACGCTTTAAAGCAATATGTCAATTAAATTATTCACCTTGTGCTTTACGACGCTCAATAGGCAGACGTTCGAAGGTTTCGCGAACATTCGCAATAAATTGCTGACCACTGATAGAATTCCCGGCGTTTGGTGCAAGATCACCAGTCAGTTTTCCGGATTTTAGCCCCTCTTCTATTGTGATCACGACCGCTTGCTTTAATCGCTTAGCTGCAATGACCGCATCTTGTTGTCCGTTGAGCTCTGCTTTGTGACGTATTGCCTCAGCATAAGCAAAAATGTGAGCGGTCGGATTGGCCAACAGGATTTTCTTTTCGTGCCAAGCCGGTTCAAGATCCGGTGCTGTGCCATGCGGTGGATCGGCCAATAAAATACCATCGGCGCTGACAAGTGTTGAGTCCATTAAACCCAGAGATTTATGTTCTCCTGCAACCTGATCGGACACAACATCACCATCATAGTTTTTAAGCGCGATGATCATGTTGTTCATTTTCCCTTGAGGGATTTTAGAAACAACCGCGTCAATCAGTTCGACCTTATCGCTAAAGGTAAGATTTGCAGCGCGGAATTTAGTTTCGAAGTCTGCCTTGAATACTTCAGTGAAAATCTCCATGAAGCGCCCGTCATAAATTGGGCTGATCGTGTCCTTACCGGCAAAGATAATAGACTTACCAAGCGTTAAGGCTTGCCCGAATACGGCATGCGCATAATCGCGAATAGAATGATCGGTTTCAGTCGTCAGCATCAAAGTGCCGTTTTCAACCTCACGTCCCTCTACCAAGGTTTCGTTCGCTCCATCGTCCCCTTCGTAGATAACTTTCACTTTTCCTTTTCCGGGAATAGCCGCATTGGGCGCTCCGTAAATGCCGCCCACAGCCTGACGGGCAATTGTCACGTCATGCATGAGCGGCGCAAATTTCTGAATGCCGTCAATTTCAATCGTGTTGCGCAAAATGACTGCGCCGTTAATAGACCTGCGAATAATACCGTTCGGCGAGCCCCATTGTTTGGATAAACCAAACTTTTCGGTTTCATCTTTTGTGGGTGTGATAGTGGGCCCTTTGACTGCCGCTTTATGCTCTTTCAGATCATTTAATGCATCCTGTAAGGCATCGTCATTAGTTTTATCGCGTGCTTGTAGTGAAATATCATGCACCTTCCAATCAATATCAAAGATTGATGCAATCAGGTTATCACGGATTTCCTGCGCCATATGTGGCCATACGCCGTCCCCTGTCATATCAACAATAGAGCCCGTTATTTTAATAGGCGCGGTTTTGGTCATGATTTAAGCCTTTTGCGGTTTGGCCTCAATAACCTGATTGGTTGGGCCATATCGAAGAATAGTATAGGCTAAGATAGCAGATGCAATTGAGCCTGTTAATACGCCAAGCCTGACATACGCCTGTGTTTCGTAAGAGTCGAATGCAAGACCACCAATAAAGAGTGACATGGTAAACCCGATACCACAGAGCAAAGATACTGCGTATAGCTGATACCAATTTGCTCCATCCGGTTTTGGTGACAATCCCATTTTAATTGTAAGGAAAATCAGACCAAAAACTCCAATTTGCTTACCAATAAACAAACCGCCGGCAATACCAAAGGTAATCGGATTGAAAAGGTCTTCTATAGTAAGACCGGCAAATGGAACACCGGCGTTCGCAAACCCAAAGATTGGCAAAACCAGAAAAGCCACCCAAGGATGAAGCCCGTGTTCCAGATCTTTTACAGGTGATTTTGATGGATCTTTAGAGCATTTAAGGGGGATAAACATAGCTGCAACAACGCCCGCTATGGTAGCGTGAACACCGGATTCCAGAAATCCGGCCCACATTAAAATTGTCACAAGGATGTAAGGCGCAATACTACTAACCCCGCGTTTATTCATGATCGCCAAGACAACAAAACATGCTGCGGCAAAATAGAGCGCACCAAGCGATATTCCTTTAGAAAAGAAAATCGCAATAATTAGAACCGCGCCCATATCGTCAATAACGGCTATACCCAAGAGCAAAGCCTTAAGGGAGGTTGGTACACGGTTACCCAACAAACTCAAAACCCCAAGCGCAAACGCGATATCTGTAGCAGCCGGAATAGCCCAGCCACGCATTGCTTCAGGATCACCAATGTTTAGATACCAGTAAAACAGCGCGGGAACGGCCATACCACCAACAGCAGCAATAGCCGGAAGTAATGCGCGCTCACGCGACGATAACTCTCCAGCCATCACTTCTTTTTTAATTTCAAGACCAATCAAGAAAAAGAAGATCGCCATAAGGCCATCATTGATCCAGTGCAGAATTGATTTATCAAAGTCATATTTGTTGTTGCCCGCAATATTGGTCAAACCAATATGAAAGTGAACTTCGTTCAAAAAATAGTTATACGAAGAATATAAAGGAGAGTTGGCTACAATGAGCGCTAAAACGGATGCTATGACGAGAACGATGCCTCCAGATGCTTCCATTTTGAAAAAATCTCTGGCGACCGCCACCGGCACTCGGACAGCTTTTGAAAAAGCTTTTATGGATTCTGATGCTGGATGATCTTGATCGTTGCTAGACATACAAATAACATGCTCATTTCAATAATAGACATCAAATCATTACACGACCTATTCAGAAAAGAAAACCGAAACAGTTATGCAACCCTCAGTTTTTCCATTGATACTACTAAATATTTTAGGGTGGAGCAGTTATGCAGGTGCTGATGTTCTGGGCAAATACTTATCTCAAGATTATGGCATATCTCAAATCTTGATGATTGCCAGCTCTATCGCAGCAACGTTTCTAGCAAGCTGGATTGTGATACAAAAAGGCTGGAGAGGTTTTTTATCCCCGGCATTAAAATGGCATTTAATTCGTGGATTTTTGGTGTTTGGAACATCATTTTTTGTGATGAATTCCATTAGTCGCATTCCATTAGCGGATTTTTACGGGATTACTTTTACAGCACCATTTCTGCTTCTGATATTAATCGCAGTTTTTTTAAAAGAGCATGTCGGTTGGCATCGATGGCTTGCGGTTGGAATCGGCTTTGTAGGTGTGATTGTTTTGGCAGGCCCCGAATTCTCTAACCTAAATATTGGGTATATATACGGAGCTTTGGCTGTCTTATGCATTTCATTTTCAGCTATCGTCATTCGAAAAATCGGACGAGATGAATATTTACCGCTATACGGGGTTTATCCGCCTTTATTTATTGCTGTATTAAACGCTCCGGCAGGGTTGGCCAATTTCACGCCGGTCGCTTTGTTTGATATTGGACTGTTTGCTTTATATGGCAGCTTTGTCATTGGTGGTTTGTTAATGACCACGTATAGCATGGCAAAGATCAAAGAAATGGCGATTGTCGCACCGTTTCAATACACACAAATCATCTGGGGTGTTTTATTCGGATATTTTCTGTTTGGCGATATCCCTGTGAAAACAACATATATCGGCCTTATTCTTATTATCGGAGCAGGTCTTTATATGATTTATCGCGAGCATAAGGTTTACCGATCTGCGCAAAAATCCAGATAAACCGCGTTGTTCTGATCGACTTTCAGTTTTTGAATTTCATTTCCACAATGAAGCGTTGGAACAGGCTCATAGACCGAGCAGAAATCAACGGGAATCGAAGTGGTCGCGCACGCGCTGACGCTCATCATCATCAATAGCAATTGTATTCTTAACGGCATGGGCTTTTCGGGTGTTTTTGTTTTTTCTTTCAGCATTTTTGGCGCGCTCTTGCCAACGGCTTCGTTGCGATACCGCCAGCCAGAGCAAACCAAGAACTGCGAGGAAAATAATTGTTTCAATCATCACTCTTTATTCGGCACCAGATAAACAAGTGCTGCCGTGACAATAGCGGCAGCAGATTGAATGATATCTTGCGATATAAAATCAGGTTCAAGGTCGGTATATTCCGACACCAGAAAAACGATGGCGCCAAGAATGGCGATAATAGCTTTATCAATTGAGGTGAACATGTTTGCGTTCCTTTCTTTTAAACTTCAATGAGACGATAAAAAATATGACGTCCGATAACCGTGACCGGCTTTTGCCCTTGCGCCCAATGCGGATCAACATAATCCGCATGGTAATGATCTGCGCCGTTTGTTGTGTCGCGCAGTGCACCAATCACTGCACGACGAGCGATCCTCAAACAGGTTTGAAAATGAATGTCGCTTTCCGTCACTTCTTGGATGCGTTTCAAATTCGGATCATCTTTATTCCAACAGCTAAATTGGTAAGCCTTTTGGCACACCTGAATGATGTTGTTTCCCCACCAGTAACCACCTATTTTCTGTGCGGTTTTGACACGATTTAAAACAACACAAGCGACGGCTTCCATGCCGACCGCACCTTCATTACGTGCTTCACCGAAAATCGTACGTGCCAGCACGTCAACTTCTAGCTCGCGCATATAGTCGAGTATTTCCTTTCGCCCTTCTTCTTTATTAAAGAGCGGTTTTAAAAATTTTCTAATCATGCTTCTTAGTCCTTCTTGGCTTTCAAAGCTTCGGCTTTGAGTGCGGTTTG